>CALROE020000108.1:0-8054 GCA_943369715.1 Bradyrhizobium ivorense | reverse complement strand
ATATCCTCAACGACCGCGGCATGATGGGCGACGGCGTCATCGACATCAAATCGGTGCGCGCAGCGGTCGAAGCGCAAGGGTTCGACGGCTATTCCGAGATCGAGATCTTTTCCCATACTTGGTGGGACAGGCCGATGGACGAGGTGCTGCGGACCTGCATCGAGCGGCATCGCTCGGTGGTGTGAGCTCACCTCATTCTGCATTGGGGCATTTCCGTCCGGGACCGCGTCAGGCCCTTGCGGTTCTTTCCAACCCTGTTGATATCAATTTGGCCGACGAAACCGCCGGCTGCCTGGAGCCCACCCAATGACCGAGCCCGCCGAATACACGCCGCCGAAAGTCTGGACCTGGAACAAGGAGAGCGGCGGAAAATTCGCTGGCATCAACCGTCCTATCGCGGGGCCGACCCACGACAAGGAATTGCCGGTCGGCCGCCATCCGCTGCAACTTTACTCCCTGGCGACGCCGAATGGCGTCAAGGTCACGATCATGCTGGAGGAGCTGCTGGCGCTCGGCCTCAAGGGCGCCGAATATGATGCCTGGTTGATCAAGATCGACGGCAATCAGTTCGGCAGCGGCTTCGTGGCGGTTAACCCCAATTCCAAGATACCGGCGCTGATGGACCGCAGCGGTCCGAAGCCGATCCGGGTGTTTGAATCCGGTGCCATCCTGGTGCATCTGGCGGAAAAATTCGGGGCGCTGCTGCCGACCGAGACCGCGGCGCGGGCCGAAACCTTGTCATGGCTGTTCTGGCAGATGGGCAGTGCGCCCTACCTCGGCGGCGGGTTTGGGCACTTCTATGCCTATGCGCCGATAAAGATCGAATACGCCATCGACCGCTTCGCGATGGAGGTGAAGCGCCAGCTCGACGTGCTCGACCGGCGCCTTGCAGAGAGTGAATATCTTGCAGGCCCGGACTATACGATCGCCGACATCGCGGTCTGGCCCTGGTATGGCAGCCTGGCGAAGGGCGTGCTGTATGGCGCCGGCGAATTCCTCGATGTGCAGTCGTACAAGAACGTGCAGCGCTGGACCGACGCCATCGCCGCGCGCCCGGCGGTCAAGCGGGGACGCATGGTCAACCGCACCTGGGGCGAGCCCTCCAGCCAGCTGCACGAACGCCACGAGGCGAGCGATTTTGATACCAAGACGCAGGAAAAGATCGAGGGCGGTCAGGCGGCGGCGGGTTAAATGAAACTGCAGGGTGGGCAGAGCCGGCGGCCGCGCGAATGCGCTTCGCGGCTCTAAGCCGCGCCCGCCACCCTGCCGCGCGAGGAGAGCAGCAGCCGGATCTGCGTTGCCGGTAGCGCCGGACTGTACAAATAGCCCTGCATCTCGTTGCAGCCGAGTGCGCGCAGCATTGTCCGTTGCGCCTGGGTCTCGACGCCTTCCGCAACCGTCGTCATGTGCCTGGCGGTGGCGATGCTGACGACGGCCTGAACGATGCAGGCTGATCCGTCGGCTTCCGCGATGTCATTGATGAAGCAGCGGTCAATCTTGATCTTGTCGAACGGGAAGCGCTGCAGATAGCTCAGCGAGGAATAGCCGGTGCCGAAATCGTCCAGCGCGATGCGCACGCCGAGGCTGCGCAACTGATGCAGCGTGGCCAGCGCGGCTTCGTCGTCGCGAATGAGGACCGCTTCGGTAATCTCCAGTTCGAGGCGGTGGGCCGGGAGGCCGGAGGCCGCGAGCGCGGCGGCGACTTTCAACGCGAAGGCCTGACTTCGGAACTGAACTGGCGAGACGTTGACCGCTACCCTGACGTGATCCGGCCACGTTGCGGCTTCGGCGCAGGCCGCGGCCAGTACCCATTCGCCGAGCGGGATGATCAAGCCAGTTTCCTCGGCCACAGGGATGAATTCCGCGGGTGAGATCGGACCCCTCGTGGGGTGATGCCAGCGCAACAGCGCTTCGCAACCGCTGATCGCGTTGTCCGCGAGGTCGACCAGCGGCTGGTAGTGAAGCTCGAGACCGCCGACGGCGATCGCCTGACGCAGATCCCGCTCCAGAAGACGCAACGCCTTCACCCGTGCATCCATGGCCGGTTCGAAGAAGCGCGAGGTTCGCCGCCCGTCGGCCTTGGCGGCATACATCGCCAGATCCGCATGCTTCAGCAGCTCATTGAGATCGGCGCCGTCCTGCGGAGCCAGCGCAATGCCGATGCTGGCGTCGGTGGTGAGCAGGTGACCTGCGCAGTCATACGGCTCGCGAATCGCGGTGTAGATTCGCTCGACCAGGTGAGTGGTGTCCGCCGGCCGCTCGACCGCCATCTGGATGATGGCAAATTCGTCGCCGCCCAGCCGGGCCACGAAGTCGGTGGCCGCGAGGCAATCGCGCAGGCGGCCGGCCACCGCTCGCAGCAGTTCGTCGCCGATCGGGTGTCCGAGCAGGTCGTTGACGCTCTTGAATTCATCGATATCGATATAGAGCACCGCCAGCTGTCCGTCGTCCGCAAGGCCGTCGAGCGCTGCGGCAAGCTGCTCGCGAAACAGCGCCCGGTTCGGCAGGTCGGTCAGCGCATCGTAATGCGCCATATACGCAATCCGCTCGTCGAACCGCGCGCGCTCCGTGATGTCCTCATGCGTGGCCAGCCACCCGCCGCCCGCCACCGTCCGGTTCACCACCTGGATCGAACGCCCGTCCGCGGTTGGCAAGACGATCTGTGTCACCTTCCCCTGCGCAACGTCATTCAGGATCGTCACGTAATACACTTCCCCGTCGCCTTTGAACGACCCTGTGTGCCTGCGATGCGCTATCAACTCACGCAGTGTGCAACCGGGTTTGACCACGTCCCGCGAAAGCCCGTACATTTCGATGTAACGCTGGTTGCAGACGACCAGCCGTTCCGACCCGTCGAACAGCACCAGGCCCTGCGTCATGTGGTCGAGCGCGATATCGAGCCGTTGCTTTTCCAGCGTCTCCAGATGCTGCGACTGCCGAAGTTTTTCGTTGAGATCCTCGATGTCGTGGCGCTGGCGTTCGAGCGACGCGGCGGTGCCGTTCAGAACCTTCATCAGGCTGCCAAGCTCGCCCCTGGGATAGGGCGGCGGAACCCGCGCAGTGAGGTCTCCGGCGCCGAGCCGGCCGGCCATGGTCGCGATACGGCTGATCTGGATGCGAATACCGATTTCCGCCAGCAACCAGACGCCGGCGAACAGCAACAGCGAGAGCACACCGAGGATGGTCATGTCTTCGGCGAGGCGCCGGTTTGGCGCCGCCACCAGTTCGGATTTTGAACGACCGACCATGACATGCAGATTGACGCCGCCGACGGCGAGCGTCTCGGCTGCGGACCAGACCTGGGTTTCGCCGCTGGCATTCACCTCTTTCGAGCCGCCGGCATCGGCCGCGACGCGGAACAGGGCGGAGTTGGCGATCGAGGTGTCCGGCCTGCCGGCCCGGGCGGGGGCGCCTGACCAGGTCAGGACCGTGCCGCTGCGGTCCGCCAGTAGAACTTCGAAACCGGATGGCAGGTGTTCGGTCTGCTCCTTCATGAACTTGGTGAGGTCGAGCGAGGCCAGCAGCACGAACTGCAGCCGTTGGAATTCATCATGCGCCGGATAGGCGATTTGCAGCACGGCCGACCCGGTGAGCCGGCCGAATGCCGGCTCGATGGCAATGGTACCGGGGACGCTCGCGGCTCGCTTGAAGTAACCGCGGTCGCGCAGGTCCAGCACGCGTCCGGTCTGCAGGGAATCGCAGAACAGGCTGCCATTGGGATCGATGGTCAGGATGCCCGTGTATTGGGGATTCCTCGCGAGCACCTCGGAAAGGAAACCGGAACATGCTGCCTTGTCGGGACTGGCGAGGTCGCGGGCCCGCGCCAGGCCGACGTGAAGCTGGCTGGTGCCCTGGATCCGGGTGTCGAGGCTGGTTGCGATGGAGCGGGCCGTCGCGGCCAAACCACTGATGGCAGCGTCAATGTCCCTGCCGCGATCCTGATAGTATCGCCAACCCACCAGGATGGCCGGTAGCAGAGCGGTGCCCAACACCAGCAATAACAGGCGGACGCGGATACTCACAGGCGATACATCCTGAATGAACTAATATGAAAATCTGGATCGCCGACCCCCGGTCTGACAGTGGGAGTCGCCGCAATTGAATTGAGGCGACAGTCTGCCGCAAATACTTAAAGGCCGGTTTGCGAACGCAGACGGTATTTCTACGGGGGTACGATCAAGACACCGGCGAACCC
The DNA here is from genome assembly GCA_943369715.1 of Bradyrhizobium ivorense. Taxonomy (GTDB): domain Bacteria; phylum Pseudomonadota; class Alphaproteobacteria; order Rhizobiales; family Xanthobacteraceae; genus Bradyrhizobium; species Bradyrhizobium ivorense_A. Next base: position 3,859 of record CALROE020000108.1, on the reverse strand, counting down.
GGACCGTGGCCGACGCGGTCGATTTCCCGGATCATCCTCGGCGGCTGCATTTTCCGCCGGTATTCCGTGGGGCCGATGCCAGCCAGCCGCCGGAACGACGACGCATCCTCATAGCCGACCTCGCGGACTCACGGCACGTGACAGCCAGATCTATCAGGATGACCAAACGACGCATTGGGCGCGCGGGTGCGAGCCGGGTTACGAATTCGAAAAAAACTCAAAGTTCGATGTGTCGAAGCAAGCGCTTCTACGACGCCGCGGCTTCTGTCGCGCTCAACCGACCGTGCACGGCACGCTCAAGAAGCCGCGAAACCGGGCGCGGCCGCCGCGCAGCGGCGCGCCGTTCAGCGTGTAGTCCGGAAAGCGCGTCAGAAATCGCGAAATCGCGATCGCGCCCTCCAACCGCGCCAATGCCATCCCGGCGCATTGATGCGCGCCGGTGGCGAAGGCGAGATGCCGGTTCGGGGTGCGGGCGATGTCGAGGGTTTCCGGATCGGAAAATTGCTGCGGATCGCGGTTGGCAGCCCCGATGCACAGCGTCACCGGCGTGCCGGCGGGAAGCGTCACGCCCCCGAGTTCGACCGGCTCGGTGGTCATGCGGTTGCCGAGCTGGTTGGAGCTTTCGAAGCGCAGGATTTCCTCGACCGCGGTCTTGATCAGATCGGGATGTTCGATCAGCCGCCACTTCTGCGCAGGGTTGCCGGACAGCGCCACCAGTCCGTTGCCGATCAGGTTGGTGGTGGTCTCATGTCCGGCGTTGAGCAGAAAAATGCAGTTGTGCAGCAATTCCTTCTCGGTCAGCCGTTCGCCATTGTCCTCGCCCTGAATGAGGCGGGTCAGCACGTCGCGTTCGGGGTTGCCCGGCTTTGCACGGCGCCGCGCCACCAGGATTTCCAGATAGGCGAGAAAATCCGTCACGGCAGTGTTGCCGCGGGCAAAGACTTCCGGGGAGATCACCGGCTCCAGCGCGCCCAAAATCGCCAGCGACCAGTCGCGCAGGGGTCCGCGTTCGTCCTGCGGCACATCCAAGAGATTGCCGATCACCTCGATCGGGATCGCGGCGGCAAAGTCGTCGATCAGATCGACGCTGCCTTTGGCGGCGATCCCGGCCAGCAGCTGGTCCACCAGCGCGATCAGATCCGGCTCCATCCCGGCGATGGCGCGCGGCGACAGCGCGCCCGTGATCAGCCGCCGCACCCGGGTGTGCGCCGGCGGGTCGTTGAAGACGAGGCTGGTGGTGTGGTGCTCGTACAGCGGCGAGTCGCCGTATTTCGGGAAAAACTCCCGGCGCTTGTCGGAGCTGAATTGTCTGGTGCCCTTGTAGGCGCTGACCAGGTCGTCATAGCGGGTCAGAAACCAGGAGCCGTTGGGCATCCGCTTGACCGGCTCATGCTCCCGCAGGGCACGATAGGTCGGATAGGGGTCGGCATAGAACTCCGGCGTCAACTTCTCGATATCGAAACCCGCCGCCAGCTCGCGCGCATCCGCATTCATGGCTCGCCATACTCTTCTTGAAGACGGACAAGGCAGCTTCTGAAAACGAACCGGAAAGCGTGACCCAGCTGGATTAGTCGCATCTGCAACTATCTTAGACTGGGTCCGGGACCCGGCGTCAACTGCTGCTCATTCGACGCCGGTTTGATCGAGGGAACCGGCTTCCATCAATTGGTGCATCGCAATATCCGGCTTGACATTCGGCTTGGTGAGTGATTACTCACACGCCATGAGCACTCCCTTGCGAATGACCAGCGACCTGAGGCGGCAGCTTATCCTCAGCGCCGCCAAGCGTTGCTTTGCCCGCCACGGCTTCGCCGGGACGACGACCAAGAGCGTCGCTGCGGCCGCCGCCATTTCGGAAGGACTGCTGTTCAAGCACTTTCCGTCCAAGGCAGCGCTTTATGCGGAAATCCTGGCGGAGGAGTGCGAGGCCGATCCTGATCTGATGCATCTGCTCGCGCTGGAACCGTCGACCGCGACCCTGGTCGAACTGGTCCGCGGCATGGTCGATCATTTCATGCAGATCACAAACGATGAGGAGGAAGCGCAACGCCTTCGACTCATGACCACCAGCCATCTCGATGACGGCGAATTCGCGCGGTTGCTCTACGGCAAGGTCGGCGACCTGATCGGGCCGGTCTTCACCTCATCGCTCGAGCGCGCCATAGCGGCGGGCGAGGCGTCGCGGATCGGAAACGAGCCGCTCAATTTGTTCTGGTTTGCGCATCACACGGTGCTGGCGGCGGCGCTGTCGAAACTTCCGGCGGTGCCCTGTCTCACCTATGGCAATGCGGCCGATCTCGACCGGCAACTTTGCGAATTCATCCTCCGCGGAATTGGACTTAACGAAGCCGCAATTGCTTCTCATTTGGACCGCGAAATGTCGCCGGCTCCGGGGCAATCGGTTACTGCAGAAAGTGCTTGAGATGAACATCGTGACCGAACCCAATATCGCCGGCAAGCCGGTCACCGAGAAGCCGCACAAGCGTCCGGTGCGCATGGTGCGCTGGTTCATCATTGTCGGGCTGCTGCTGACGCTTCTGGTCGGCGGTCTCGTCTGGTTCAACTATTTTCGCGGCAAGATGATCGCGCAGTTCTTCGCCACCATGAAGCCGCCGCCGATCATTGTCACCGTCTCCGAGGCCAAGTCCGAGGTGATTCCGAACCTGTTGAAGGCGGTCGGCGATCTCGCCGCCGTGCATCAGGTCAACGTCACGTCCGATCTCAATGGACGGATCACCGAAATCATGTTCACCGCGGGCTCCACCGTGAAGGCCGGCGCGCCGCTGCTGCAATTGTTCGATGGACCCGAACAGGGCGATCTCGCGAGCTTCAAGGCGCAGGCTACCGTGGCGCAGCTGTCGCTGGAGCGTGCCAAGCAGCTGGCGTCGCGTCAGTTCGGTCCGCAGGCGACGGTGGATACCGCTCAAGCCGCCTATGACCAGGCACAGGCCGGCATCGCCAAGACCCAGGCTATCATTTCTCAGAAGCTGGTGCGCGCGCCGTTCGACGGCGACCTCGGCGTTCGCAAGGTCGAGGTTGGACAGTATCTTACGGCGGGGACGCAGATCGTGTCGCTGACCGATCTGTCGAACCTTTATGCCAATTTCACGACGACGGAAAAGGACAGCGCGCTGCTCAAGGTCGGGCAGACCGTGCGCATCGTGGTCGACGCCTATCCCGGCAAGATTTTCGAGGGCAAGATCACCACCATCGAGCCGCAGATCAGCAGCGACACCCGCAACATCCGCGTTCAGGCCACCATCGCCAATCCCGATCGCATCCTGAAGCCCGGCATGTTCGCCACCACGACAGTGGTGCTGCCGGACAAGCCGCCTGTCATCACGGTTCCCGAAACCGCCGTCGATTACACGCTGTACGGAGATTCGGTCTACGTCATCACGGAGAAGAAGGCGGATGACGGCAAGGTCAGCCTGACCGCGGTTCGTACCTTCGTCCGGACCGGCGATCGTTTCGATGGTCGCGCGGTCATCACAACCGGCCTGAAGCCGGGTGATCGGGTGGTGGCCGTCGGGCAGCTCAAGCTGCAGTCCGGGGCCGCGGTCGCGATCTCGACCGATCCGCCGCCGCCGATACCGGCCACGACGCCGCGCTACTGAGCCATTCCGCGCCGGGGCCCCGGGGGCCTCGCGGCAAATCGACTACGGAGCGCCTGTAATGGCTTTTACCGATATTTTCATCAAGCGCCCGGTGTTGTCGCTGGTCGTCAGCCTTTTGATCCTGTTGATCGGCTTCAAGGCCGCGACGTCGCTGCCGATCCGGCAATATCCGAAACTGTCGAACACCGTGATCACGGTGACGACGGTCTATCCCGGCGCGTCGCCGCAATTGATGCAGGGCT
>CALROE020000107.1:0-8074 GCA_943369715.1 Bradyrhizobium ivorense | reverse complement strand
CGACCAATGCCGAGAGTGCCGCGCTCGAAGACGGCGTCAGCGTCAGCAAACCGAATCCGGCGGAGTGAGCACATGAACGCCATGGCGACCCGCACCACCTCGGCGCTGCTCTATCTCGACGGCGTGCACGTCTCGTTCGACGGCTTTCACGCCATCAACAATCTGTCGCTCACGCTCGAGCCCGGCGAGATGCGTGCCATCATCGGCCCCAACGGCGCCGGCAAGACCACGATGATGGACATCATCACCGGCAAGACCAAGCCGGACGAGGGCGAGGTGCTGTTCGACGGCATCACCGACCTGACAAGGCTCGACGAGACAAGGATCGCCGAACTCGGCATCGGCCGCAAATTCCAGAAGCCGACGGTGTTCGAGAGCCAGACCATCCAGGACAATCTGCTGCTGGCGCTCAATGTCGATCACAGCGTCAGGGGCACGCTGTTCTGGCGCGAGACCAGGGACGAGTCCGAGCGCATCGAGCGCGTGCTGGAGACCATCCGCCTGAAGGATGCGCGCCACAAGCTGGCCGGCAGCCTGTCGCACGGCCAGAAGCAGTGGCTGGAGATCGGCATGCTGCTGGCGCAGGACCCGAAGCTGCTGCTGGTCGACGAGCCCGTCGCCGGCATGACCGACGTCGAAACCCACCAGACCGCCGAGCTGCTGAAGGAAATCAACAAGGACAAGACCATCATGGTGGTCGAGCACGACATGACCTTCGTGCGCGAACTCGGCGTCAAGGTGACCTGTCTGCACGAAGGGTCCGTGCTGGCCGAGGGGACCATCGATCAGGTTTCGTCAAACGAGCGTGTGATCGAAGTGTATCTGGGAAGGTAATAGGCATGACAGCGGCTCCACAAGCAAAGCTGTCATCGTCCGCGAAGGCGGACGATCCAGTATTCCGAGACGGTGAGTTCTTGCCGAGGGAGCGTGGCGTACTGGATACCCCGCCTTCGCGGGGTATGACGAGTTCCAGTGGTCGGAGCGAAGCCATATGCTGAAAGTCGACAACATCAGCCTCTATTACGGCGCGGCGCAGGCGCTGCGCGGCGTCTCGATCACGGCCGAGCCCGGCAAGGTGACTTGCGTGCTCGGCCGCAACGGCGTTGGCAAGACCTCGCTGCTGCGCGCCATGGTCGGCCAGTATCCGATCGCCTCGGGCTCGATCACCTTCGACGGCGCCGACATCTCCGGCCTGAAACCCTATGAGCGGGCGCGCAAGGGCATCGGCTTCGTGCCGCAGGGCCGCGAGATCTTTCCGCTGCTGACGGTGGAGGAAAACCTCAAGACCGGTTTCGGCCCGCTGAAGCGCGACGACCGCACTATTCCCGACGATGTGTTTTCGCTGTTTCCGGTGCTGAATTCGATGCTCGGCCGCCGCGGCGGCGATCTGTCCGGCGGTCAGCAGCAGCAGCTGGCGATCGGCCGTGCGCTGGTGATGCGGCCGAAACTGCTGCTGCTCGACGAGCCGACCGAAGGCATCCAGCCGTCGATCATCAAGGATATCGGGCGCGCCATCTCCTATCTGCGCAGCCTCGGCACCATCGCGATCGTGCTGGTCGAACAATATCTCGACTTTGCCTGCGAGCTCGGCGACAATTTCGCGGTCATGGACCGGGGTGCCGTGAAATATGCCTGCGATCGCAGCGCGATGGATCCCGCCGAAATCAGCCGCCAGATGGCGTTGTAAACCGGCCGTGCGAGGATCTTGAGGGCGGATGCGGAGCGAACCCACCAGTGCTGCCTCGGCGATCTTCGCGGCCAACCGGGCGCAGGGCTCGGTGACGTTCGACGTGCACCAGGTCGAGGGCGTCACCCGCCGCCGCCAGCTGCATGAATCAGGCTCCCTGCGCGTCCGCTTTCCATCCCCCGAGGCGGAAGGCCTCTCGGCCATGTTCGTCAACACCGCCGGCGGCATTGCCGGCGGCGACCGCTTCGATATCGACATCGCGGTCGGCGAGGGCTCCAGCCTCGCGGTGACCACGGCGGCCGCGGAGAAAGTCTACCGGGCGCAGGGGCCGGCCGCGGAAGTCAACATCACCCTGAAGGCCGCGGCCGGCGCGCATTTGAGCTGGCTGCCGCAGGAAACCATCCTGTTCGACCGCGCGCGCGTCTTGCGGCGGATCGATATCGACCTCGCCGAGGGCGCCTCGCTGCTGCTGTGCGAGATCGTGGTGTTCGGGCGATCAGCGATGGGCGAGCGCATGCTGCAAGGCGAATTCGTCGACCGCTGGCGGCTGCGCCGCGGCGGCCGGCTGGTGTTCGCCGAAACCGTCCGGCTCGATGGCGACATCGGCGAAAAATTGACAAAACCCGCGGTCGCCAACGGCGGCGTCGCCATCGGCACGGCGCTGATCGCGCCCGGCGACGAGGCGCTGGTGGAGCGGATTCGCGAGGTATCACATTCGCTCAGCGGCGAGGTCGGCATTTCCTCTTGGAATGGATTTGCAATGGCCCGCTTCTGTGCCCAAGATGCGGCAAGGCTGCGCGCCGACATGATGGCGGTGCTGGGCCGCGCTTCGGCTGTGGCGCTGCCGCGGATGTGGCTCAACTAGTTCGTTCAATTGAATAGAGTGTTCGCATGAATCTCTCTCCCCGCGAAAAGGACAAGCTGCTGATCTCGATGGCGGCGATGGTGGCGCGGCGCCGGCTGGAGCGCGGCGTCAAGCTCAACCATCCCGAGGCCATCGCCATCATCTCCGATTTCATCGTCGAGGGCGCCCGCGACGGCCGCACCGTCGCCGAACTGATGAAGGCCGGCGCCGAGGTCATCACCCGCGCCCAGTGCATGGACGGCATCGCCGAGATGATCCACGACATCCAGGTCGAAGCGACGTTTCCCGACGGGACCAAACTCGTCACCGTGCATGAGCCGATACGATGAGAAGGGCGAAGGCCTTTAGGCTCGTCATGCCCGGGCTTGACCCGGGTATCCACGTCTTTCTTGAATCAGAAACCAGGACGTGGATGGCCGGGCCAAGCCCGGCCATGACGGAGCACAATGTTGCGAGGAACCGATCATGATCCCCGGCGAACTCTTCATCAAGGACGGCGAGATCGAACTCAATGCCGGCCGCAAGACCGTGACGCTGACGGTGGCCAATAGCGGCGACCGTCCGATCCAGGTCGGCTCGCACTACCATTTCTTCGAAACCAACCCGGCGCTGAAATTCGACCGCAGGAAAGCCCGCGGCATGCGCCTCGACATCGCCGCCGGCACCGCCGTGCGCTTCGAGCCCGGCCAGACCCGCGACGTGCAGCTGGTGGCGCTGGCCGGCAAGCGCGTGGTCTACGGCTTTCGCGGCGAGATACAGGGCAAGCTGTGAGCCGCGTTGGTGCAAGTACCCGCCGCACCCCTCGCCCTCATCCTGAGGAGCCGCGCTCTCGCGCGGCGTCTCGAAGGATAGGCAGCGATCGTTATTTTTCATCCTTCGAGGCGCGCCCAGGCGGGCTCGCACCTCAGGATGAGGACCTGAAATTGGGAGCGCAATCATGAGCGTCAAGATAAAACGTTCCGTCTATGCCGACATGTTCGGACCCACCACCGGCGACCGGGTGCGGCTTGCCGACACCGATCTCATCATCGAGGTGGAGAAAGACTTCACCGTCTACGGCGAGGAAGTGAAATTCGGCGGCGGCAAGGTGATCCGCGACGGCATGGGGCAATCCCAGGTCACCAACAGGCAGGGCGCGGCCGATACCGTCATCACCAATGCGCTGATCGTCGACCACTGGGGCATCGTCAAGGCCGACGTCGCGATCAAGGAAGGGTATATCAGCGCCATCGGCAAGGCCGGCAATCCGGACATCCAGCCCGGCGTCACCATCGTCATCGGCCCCGGCACCGATATCATCGCGGGCGAGGGCAAGATCCTCACCGCCGGCGGGTTCGACAGCCACATCCATTTCATCTGCCCGCAGCAGATCGAGCATGCGCTGATGAGTGGCGTCACCTCGATGCTGGGCGGCGGCACCGGCCCGTCGCACGGCACATTTGCAACGACCTGCACGCCCGGGCCCTGGCACATGGCGCGGATGATCCAGTCGTTCGACGCCTTCCCGGTCAACCTCGGTATATCGGGCAAGGGCAACGCCTCGCGGCCCGCGGCGCTGGTGGAGATGATCAAGGCCGGCGCCTGTGCCTTGAAGCTGCACGAGGACTGGGGCACCACGCCGGCGGCGATCGACAATTGCCTGTCGGTGGCCGACGATCACGACATCCAGGTCATGATCCATTCCGACACGCTGAATGAATCGGGTTTTGTGGAGGACACGGTCAAGGCGTTCAAGGGCCTCACCATCCACGCCTTCCACACCGAAGGCGCCGGCGGCGGCCACGCCCCCGACATCATCAAGATCGCCGGCCTGAAGAACGTGCTGCCGTCCTCGACCAATCCGACGCGGCCGTTCACCCGCAACACCATCGACGAACATCTGGACATGCTGATGGTGTGCCACCATCTCGATCCCTCGATCGCCGAGGATCTGGCCTTCGCCGAAAGCCGCATCCGCAAGGAAACCATCGCCGCCGAAGACATCCTGCACGACCTCGGCGCGCTCTCGATGATGTCGTCGGATTCGCAGGCGATGGGGCGCCTCGGCGAAGTCATCATCCGGACCTGGCAGACCGCCGACAAGATGAAGAAGCAGCGCGGCTCGCTGCCGCAGGACAAGGGCAACAACGACAATTTTCGCGTCAAGCGCTACATCGCCAAATACACCATCAATCCCGCGATCGCGCATGGGGTCTCCAAACTGATCGGCTCGGTGGAAAAGGGAAAACTCGCCGACCTCGTGCTGTGGTCGCCGGCCTTCTTCGGCGTCAAGCCGGACTGCATCATCAAGGGCGGCTCGATCGTGGCGGCGCCGATGGGCGATCCCAACGCGTCGATTCCGACGCCGCAGCCGGTGCATTACCAGCCGATGTTCGCGGCCTACGGCAAGTCGCTGACGGCGTCCTCGGTGGTGTTTACCTCCAAGGCCGCGATCACGGGCGGCCTGGCCAAAAAGCTCGGCATCGACAAGAAGCTCTACGCGGTGGAAAATACCCGCGGCGGCATCTCCAAGAAGAGCATGATCCATAATTCCGCCACGCCGAAAATCGAGGTCGATCCGGAAACCTATGAAGTGCGCGCCGACGGCGAATTGCTGACCTGCGCGCCGGCCGAGGTGCTGCCCATGGCGCAGCGCTATTTCATGTTCTAAGGTCCTGCCCGGCAATCTTTAGCCAGAACAAAAGCCCGGGAGGATCTCGTGATCTACGTCGTCGCCACGCTGACCATCAAGCCTGAAACGCGCGCTGAATTCATCGCCGCGGCCACCGCATGCATCGCGGGTACCCGCAAGGAGCCCGGCAATATCGCCTATGATTTGCATGAGAGCGTCACCGATCCTGCCAAGATGGTGTTCGTCGAGCAGTGGGAAAACGCCGAAGCCCTGGTGCCGCATCGAGGCATGGAGCACATGAAGACTTTTGGCCGCGTCGCGGTGAAATGCATGGCGGCGCCGCCGAAGATCGAAATCATCACGCCCGCCGACGTCACCGTGCGCTGAAAACAACGATAAGGACAAGGCCCATGATTTACGTGATTGCCACCACGCAGGTGAAGCCGGAGGGCCGCGAAGCCTTCATCAAAGGTCACAAGGAATGCATTGCCGAGACGCGGAAGGAAAAAGGCTGCGTCTCCTATGAAGGCCACACCAGCATTCACGATCCCAATCTCTATGTCGTGGTCGAGCGCTGGGAGACCCGCGACGATCTCAACGCGCATGGCAAGGCGCCGCACATGAAGGTCTGGCGCGAATATGCAGCACCCTATCGGGCCTCACCGACCGTGATCGAGATCATCAGCGACGGCAAGGTCGAGAAGTTCTGATAGCGTTTTCAAGCGAAGTGGGAACCGGTTCGCGTGAAGAAAACGCGTCAAACAAAGAGTCTTCGATGATCCGTGCGACGCAGGTCAAGGGACAGCATCACTGGAAGGTCGCGCCGGCCGATACCGTTGTGCTCGATTTCGACGACCGGCACCGGCGGCGGATGGCGATGACCGGCACGCGCGGGCTCGAATTCCTGCTCGATCTCGAAAACGCGGTGGCGTTGCGCGGCGGCGACGCGCTGGTGCTGGAGGATGGCCGGCTGGTCGAGGTGGTGGCCGCACCGGAGCCGCTGATCGAGATTCGCTGCAACGATCCGCTCCATCTGGTGCGGGTCGGCTGGCATCTCGGCAACCGCCATCTGCCGACGCAGATCATGGCGAAGGGCCTGCGGATCCGGCGCGACCATGTCATCGAGGCGATGGTGAAGGGGCTCGGCGCGCGCGTGATCGAGATCGAGGCGCCGTTCGATCCCGAGGGCGGGGCCTATGCCGGCGGTCACGCCCACGCGGCGGAGGCCGATCCGCACGCCCATGCGGCACACGATCACGCCAGTGATCACGTTCACGACGAGCATTGCGATCACGACCATCACCACGGTCATTCCCATGCTCATGACCACAAATAAATCGCCGCCACCGGACCATCCCGGCGGCATGACGGAAGCCGAGGGCGCGGCGCTTTACCGGCTGATGACCTGGCTGTCGCCGGCGTTCCCGGTCGGCGCGTTCTCCTATTCCAGCGGCATCGAATGGGCGGTGGAAGCCGGCGATATCACCGATGCGGCTTCCTTGAGCGGCTGGCTCGCGTCGATGCTGGTCGACGGCTCCGGCTTTTGCGACGGCGTATTTGTGGCGCAGGCGTATCGCGCCGCTGCCTCGCACGACGAGGCGCTGCTGCGCGAGGTCGCGGAACTCGCGGCCGCCTTCGTGCCGTCGCGCGAGCGCCAGCTGGAAACCTCGTCGCAGGGCCGTGCCTTCATCGAGATCGCGCGCTCGGCCTGGAATTGCGACGGGCTCGACCAACTGGTTGCGCAATGCGACGGCGTCATCGTCTATCCCGTCGCGGTCGGCCTGGTCAGCGCCGCGCACGACATTCCGCTTGCTTCCACCATGCATGCATTCTTCCATGCCGCGACTTCGAACTGGATTTCCGCCGGCGCGCGGCTGATCCCGCTCGGGCAAACCGACAGCCAGCGCGTGCTGGCGCAGCTCGAGCCCGTCGTGGTCGCCACCGCCGGGCGGGCGCTGCAGGCCTCGCTCGACGATCTCGGCAGCGCCACTTTCCGCGCCGATCTCGCCGGCATGCGGCACGAAACGCAATACACCAGGTTGTTCAGGTCATGAGGGCTGCAGCGATGTGCGCAATCAGAACGACGGCCCTGGTCCTCGCAGCATGGACCGCGCTGGCGGCGCCGGGATTTGCCGCAGGCAGCCTCGGCCTCGATGAGGTGCTGGCGGCGGTGGCAAAAGCCCCGGAGCTGGTGGCCGAAATCCGGGCCGAGCTGGACGAGAACAAGCTCAAGCCGGGCGACGTGACCTGTATTGGCGCCCGCCACGGCAATCACTGGAAATATCTCGGCGGCGGCCGTGCAGCGCCTTACGAATGCGAGATCGGCAGACGTACGCTGGAGATCGAGGCCGACCGGATCTATTTCGACGCGCGCGGCAAATCGCTCGGCGATCTCGAAACGGCCGACCCGAAGCGCGCCAGGACCTTCCGGGAAAGCAATTTCAAATGGACGTGGACCGACGCGAGCGGAAAAAAGGAAGAGAAATAGATGAGCAGTCATTCGCACGGCCCGCTTCGCATCGGCATCGGCGGCCCCGTCGGCTCCGGCAAGACCGCGCTGATGGATCTGCTCTGCAAGGCGATGCGCGAGCGCTACGATATCGCCGCGATCACCAACGACATCTACACCAAATGGGACGCCGAATTCCTGGTGCGCTCGGGGTCGCTGAGTCAAGACCGTATCGCCGGCGTCGAGACCGGCGGCTGCCCGCATACCGCGATCCGCGAGGATGCCTCGATGAATCTGGCCGCGGTCGCCGACATGCGGGCGAAATTTCCCGACCTCGACCTGGTGCTGATCGAATCCGGCGGCGACAATCTCGCCGCCACCTTCTCGCCGGAACTGGCCGACCTCACGATCTACGTCATCGATGTCGCCGCCGGCGACAAGATCCCCTCCAAGGGCGGGCCC
>CALROE020000106.1:0-8096 GCA_943369715.1 Bradyrhizobium ivorense | reverse complement strand
AGAATTCGTAGATCACCGGCCCCCACCACTCGATCATCGCGCGCTTGACGTCGGCTGGACACGGCGCGGCGGCGTGGATGATGTGTCGCAGCGAGGACATGTCGTATTTCTTGCGCACCGCTTCCGGCAGTTTCATCAGCCGGATGAACATGGTCGGCACCATGAAGATGGTGTCGATCTTCTGGTCCTGGACCAGCCGCAGAAACTCCTCGGGATCGAACCGCGGCATCAGCACCAGCGCGCCGCCGAGACGGCCGGCGCGCAGGCCGAACGAGTTCGGCGCGGAGTGATACAGCGGGCCCGGCAGCAGCGCCCGCGCGCCCGGCTTCAGGCCGTAGATCATCGCGCGCATCGCTTCCGCATTGGCGCTCTGCGCCGGCGTCGGGGCGTTGCGCCTGACACCCTTGGGGTGGCCCGTGGTGCCCGAGGTGTAGATCATGTTCTGCGGCTGCGGCAGCGCCGGCCCGTCATAGGGCGCCTGCGCCCGCAGCCAGGGTTCGAAATCGGTGGCAAGGCCGGCCGTCGCGAGGTGCGCCGGATCGATCTTGTAATTTTTCAGTATTTCCGGCGGCGTCGGCACGCTGAGCACGGTGACGCCGGCCGGGATCGCGTCGCGCAGCTGATGCAGCATGTCGGCATGGCCGATCAATACAGGCGTTCCGGAATCCCTCAGAATGTAATTGATTTCCTCCGGCTTGAAATGCCAGTTGACCGGCACCGCATAGGCGCCGAGCCGCATCGCGGCATAGGCCGCCTCGATGAAGGCGATGTCGTTGCGCATCAGAATGCAGACGCTGTCGCCCTGCTTGACGCCGAGCTTCTGCAATCCGGCGGCGATGCGGTCGGTGCGGTCGGCGACTTCGGCGTGGCCGCGTTTTCGGTCGCCACTGATGATGCCGAGGAATGGTGTGGATGCTTTTGTCATTTTCTTTTTCGTTGTTGGAAACACTAAGAACTGATCGTCATCACCGGGCCTGTCCCGGTGATCCACGTCTTACTTTCGTTGCCGCATAGTGAAGGCGTGGATGGCCGGGACAAGCCCGGCCATGACGGTGAGCAGAATCACACGTCCGCAAAGCGCGGCGCGCGCTTTTCGATGTTGGCGCTGACAGCCTCGAGCTGGTTGGGGCTGCCCATCAGCTTCATCTGCTCGACGGATTCGGCCAGTAGCGCCGGGCCGGGATCGACCGTGAGATTGTTGAGCATGCGCTTGCAGGCGCGGATGGCGTCGGGGCTCTTGCCGGCGATCTCGCGCGCCAGTTCGAAGGCCGCGGCGCGCGGGTCGTCGCAGATGCGCGTCGCAAGGCCGTAGCTCAAGGCTTCCTGCGCCGAGAAAATCCGTCCCGTAAAGGTCAGTTCGCGCAGGATATCGTCGCGCACCAGGCTGGCCAGGATCGGCGTACCCGCCATGTCCGGCACCAGACCCCATTTGATCTCCATGATCGACATGCGCGCATCCGGGCTGAGGAACCGCATGTCGGCGCCGAGCGCGAGCTGAAAGCCGCCGCCGAACGCCACGCCCTGGATCGCGGCAATCACCGGAACCGGCATCTGCCGCCAGCCCCACACCGCCTGCTGTGGAAAATTGGCGAGGCCATGGGTGCGCACGGAAAGGTCGCGCTTTTCACCGCCAGCGACCCCGTTGCCGCCCTTCTCCTTCATGGCGGCAAATCGTCCCATGTCGAGGCCGGCGCAAAACGCCCGCCCCTCCCCGGAGAGTATCACCGCCCGGAGGCCCTTTTCCTGGGCGAGCCGGGCGGAAGTCGCCACCAGCGCCTCGAACATCGCGGCATCGAGTGCGTTCATCTTGTCCGCCCGAACCAGGCGGACGTCGGCGACGCCCTCCGAAATCGTGACCTCGACGCGCTTCTCCATCAGATTGCTCCCTTACAATTGTTCTTGGTTGTTGCCGCTTTACAGAAAGGCGTTGTGCAGATTTAGTCAATCAACCAATTAACAGACAAGCAATCCCTTTGGGTGGAACCAGCTATGTTCACTGAAAAACTCCTTACCGGACGAAACATCCTTGTCACCGGCGGCGGAAGCGGGCTCGGCAAAGCCATGGCCGCGCGATTCCTCGAACTCGGCGCCGAGATCCATATCTGCGGCCGCCGCAAGGGCGTCTGCGACGAAACCGCGACCGAGCTGATGGACCTCTATGGCGGCCGGGTGACAACCCACGGTGTCGACATCCGCAATCCGCTCGCGGTCGATGAGATGATCGAGACCATCTTCACGCAAGGGCCCCTCACCGACCTCATCAACAACGCCGCCGGCAATTTCGTCTCGCGCACCGAGGACCTGACGCCGCGCGGCTTCGACGCCATCGCCAACATCGTCATGCATGGCACCTTCTATGTCACCCACGCGGTGGGACGGCGCTGGATCGCCGCCAGGCAGCCCGGCAATGTGGTGTCGATCACCGTGACCTGGGTCCGCAACGGCAGTCCCTATGTGGTGCCGTCGGCGATGAGCAAGTCCGCGATCCACGCCATGACCATGTCGCTGGCGATGGAATGGGGCCGCCACGGCATCCGGCTCAACACCATCGCGCCCGGCGAAATCCCGACCGAGGGCATGAGCAAGCGTCTCAACCCCGGCGACGAGCCCGGCGCGCGCACCATTGCCAGGAATCCGATGGGCCGCGTCGGCAAGATGGAGGAGTTGCAGAACCTCGCGGTGTTCCTGATTTCCGGCGGCTGCGACTGGATCAACGGCGAGACCATTGCCATGGACGGCGCCCAGGCGCTGGCCACCGGCGGAAATTTCTACGAGATGCGGGCCTGGACCGACGCCGACTGGACCCGGGCCCGCGATTCGATCAAGGCGCAGAACGAAAAGGACCGCGCGCAGAGAGGGTGAAGCTGTCGTCCCTGCGAACGCAGGGACCCGTAACCCCGGGCGTTCGTTATTGCGCAGGATGACTGCTACCGCGCTTCGCCGAGGCGACACGGCGTATGGGTCTCTGCGTACGCAGGGACGACGTGTTGAGATATTGAGGAACAACGCTCCCCCGTATTGTCTTTGCCGCGCAACGACGCCACTATCGCGGCAATCAAAAGCAAAGCCACACGGGAGAAACATGTCCGACACCCAGGAACCGGCCAACCTGGCCGACATGGTGCGCGCGCGCGCCAGAACCCGCGGCGATGCCATTGCCTATGAATTCGAGGGACGCCAGACCTCGTTCGCCGAGTTCGACATCAAGACCAACCGCGTCGCCAACGCCCTGATCGCGCTCGGCATCAAACCGCGCGAGCGGATCGCCTATCTCGGCAAGAACAGCGACATCTATTTCGAGCTGCTGATGGGCGCGATGAAGGCCAATGTGGTGATGGCGCCGGTAAATTGGCGGCTGGCCGGGCCGGAAGTCGCCTTCATCGTCGATGACTGCAAGGCGCCGGTGCTGTTCGTCGGGCCGGAATTCATCACCCAGGTGCGCAACATCCTGCCGCAGCTGCCGAGCGTTCGCCACGTCATCACCACCGAAGGCGGTGCGCCGGAATGGCAGGATTTTACGGCGTGGCGCGATGCCCGGAGCGGCGACGACCCGAAGGTGCCGATCGACCGCAAGGACATCGCGATCCAGCTCTACACCTCGGGCACCACCGGCAAGCCCAAGGGCGCGATGCTGTCGCATGCCAATTTTCTCAACCTGGTCGAGACCGGCCGCGACCAGAAGCCCGACTGGAACAAGTGGTCGACAGATGACGTCTCGCTGGTGGCGATGCCGATCTTCCATATCGGCGGCTCCGGCTGGGGCGTGATGGGGCTCTATCACGGCGCCAGGGGCGTGATCGCCCGTGAATTCGATCCGACCAAGGTGCTGGATTTCTTCGAGCAGTCCGGCATTACAAAGCTGTTCATGGTGCCGGCCGCGATGCAGTTCGTGGTGCGGCAGCCCCGCGCCCGACAGGTGGATTTTTCCCGGCTGAAATACATGCTCTACGGCGCCTCGCCGATTCCGGCGGCGCTGCTGAAGGAATGCATCGAAGTCTTCAAATGCGGTTTCGTGCAGATGTACGGCATGACCGAGACCACCGGCACCATCGTGGCGCTGCCGCCGGAAGATCACGTCGAGGGGCTGGACCGCATGCGCTCGGCCGGCAAGGCCCTGCCCGGCATTGAACTCGCGATCCTCGACGCCAATGGCAAGCGGTTGCCGCCCGGCGAGGTCGGCGAGATCGCGACGCGCTCCGGCTCCAACATGGCGGGCTACTGGAACCTGCCGGAAGCCACCGCGAAAACCCTCGACAGCGACGGCTGGCTGCGCACCGGCGATGCCGGCTACATGGACAGTGACGGCTATCTCTACATCCACGACCGCATCAAGGACATGATCATCTCCGGCGGTGAGAATATCTATCCCGCCGAAGTCGAAAGCGCGATCTGCGACCACCCTGACGTGGCCGAAGTCGCCGTGGTCGGCGTGCCCGACGACAAATGGGGCGAAGCGGTCAAGGCGATCGTGGTGATGAAGCCGGGCAAGAAGGCGACCTCTTCCGACATCATCAATTTTACCCGCGAGCGTATCGCCGGGTTCAAGACCCCGAAGACGGTGGATTTCATCGAAGCTTTGCCGCGCAACGCCTCGGGCAAGATCCTGCGCCGGCATCTGCGCGACCCCTATTGGGCGGGGAAGGACCGGCAGGTGAATTGACTTCCCTCGTCGTCACCCGCGAAGGCAGTTGACCTGGTATTCCAACGAAGCGCGGCAACGTCGGGCGTGAAGTTTGTTCGCAGGGCGGTTTTCCGTGAGCGGACAGCGGCGTGTCGTGTTTGATGGCATCCTGCCGCTTATGCGGATCGCGCTGATATCTTCAAGAGATTTTCCCGCATGTGGAAGACAGCGGCGCGTCGACCAGGCGGGCAAAGTCTTCGAGCCTAGGACCTGACCGCCGTCCAGTGTCCCGAACAGCTCGGCGAGGTCCAAGTGCCGGAGGCTTGGCCTGACGCGCGGGTCACGCCCCTGAACACATAATGCTTGCCCAATACCACCATGTCGCCGTTGGTGGCGCCGCTGCGGGCTATTCGTCCGGTGGTGTTGCTTCCGGAAATGACCCCGTTGGAGACCTGGAGTGTCCAACCGAACTTGCCGATGCAGGGGCCGACGCTCATCCCTGCCCAGCTTCCGTCGAACGACGACCCCAGCGGCGCTGCTCCCTGCCCGCGGCGCGCCGGTTGGCTCGCGCGCTTGACCGGCGGCTTCCTAGCGGCTTGACGCTTGGTCTCCTCCTCTCCGCCGGAAACCGATTTGTCGCGATTGCCGATCGTTCCCCCGATGCTGCCAGCTTGCGCGAAAGCAGGCCCGGCAAAGGGCGCTGACACGGTCGCAACGATCAACATGCTCGCAGCACAAGTGAATGCGCGCATTGATTGACCTCCAAAAATCATTTTCGCATACCTCGAATGAGAGCTCGGCACCGGGCCAAGGGTGTGACCGAAAACGCCGATGATGAACTAAACGAACTGAATGGCCGCTGTACTTGTCAAGTATATAGTCCCCCAAATAAGGCTATCCACTTGCGGTAATGGCACGAAACGGACGTGTGTGTCGCCCCGGAAATGTCTGTTCCCAGGGGTAGACCGGAAATGGCTTTCCTGGGCCATCAGGACCGTTTTTGACCCGGCTCCGTATCCACCGTTGCCATCATCGTGCTAGTCGGCTTGTTCGTCCTGGTAGAGGTCACGACACCGGGGCTACCGAAATTCGACACCCAGCTAGAGAGCCTTTGGTTTTACGTGGCGCTGGTTCTCTTTTTTGTCGTGTCCACGTTCGTCGTGACATTTTGTAACAGCGTGCTCATCTATTGCGCGATACGCAGCTTCGAAGGCGGGCGGGCGACGTTCGGCGAAGGCCTCGCGGCGGCGGCCGCGCGATGGCCGCAGCTCTTGGGCTGGAGCATCATGACCGTGATGCTCGGCAGTGCCCTGAAGATGTATGCCAATATCTGGCGCCGGCGCAAGAACCCCGGCTTCGCGGCTAGCTTCGGATTGACGGAGATTATCGGCGTAGGGATGCTCGACGCCGCAATCTATTTTGTTCTACCTGTGATGGTGGTCGAGGGGATTGGCCCGAGCGCCGCAATCAAGCGCTCGGCGGAGCTGATCCGTCAGCGCTGGGGCGAGGTGGTGATCGGCGAAAGCGGTCTCGGCGGCATCGTCGTGCTATGTCTGCTGCCGCTGTTCGCGATCGCGGTCGGCCTCGCAATAGCCGGCGACAGGGCCATCATCACCGCTGCCGTTCTGATCCCGGCCGCGGTGGTTACCGCAGTCGCTATTCTCGCGGTGTTGATAGTCGCCGTCGCCCTCAGCAACGTTTTCGTGGCCGGCGCCTACGCCTACGCCTACACGATCCGCGGAAACCTCCCGGCCACCTATGGCGCCGTACTCATGGAGCAGATGTTCAAGAAGGCGTCGCCGAAGACGCCCGCGGAGGCCGCCAAGCCGGAGTAGCGCGCGTCGACGAGGCAAAGCTCGGGCGCATACCGCCGCGAGAATGCGGTCATATGTCTGCTGCTTGAAATTCGAATCGGAAGTGTCGTCGCGCGGCTTGCAAAAAAGCTGTCACCCGTTGGCCGGCACTGACGACAAGGTTGAAGCAGCGCACTCTCTCCACGTCATCACCGGGCTTGACCCGGTGATCCACGTCTTGCTTCCTTGATACTGCGCAAAAGAGCGTGGATGGCCGGGTCAAGCCCGGCCATGACGGCCGAGGGAGATCAATGCTTCCCCGCCCCCATATATCCGAACAGGAATCCCGCAACCTTCCGCTTCTGGATTTCCTCGCTGCCTTCGGTGATGCGGTAGCGGCGGTGGTGGCGGTAGATGTGCTCGAACGGCTTGTGGCGAGAGTAGCCCATGCCGCCATGGACCTGCATGGCGCGGTCGGCGGCTTCGCAGCACAGACGATTGGCCCAGAAATTACACATCGAGACCCGGTCGGACAGCGTGTGCTCGACCTGCGCCTGGGTCAGCTGGTCCATCTCCCAGGCGGTCTTGCGGATCAACAGTCGAAGCATCTCCGCCTGCGTGGCGAGTTCGACCAGCGGCCACTGGATCGCCTGGTTCTCGGCCAGCGCCTTGCCGAACGGTTTTCGTTCACGGGCATACTTAACGCTCTCGTTGATGCAATAGACCGCGGCCCCCAGCGAACTCGCGGCCTGCCGGATCCGGTTCTCGTGGACAAAACACTGCGCCAGCGACAGGCCGCGGCCGACTTCGCCGAACAGTGCATCGTCGGGCACGAACACGTCGGTAAAGCTGACGCGCGGGTGATCGGTCGGCATGTTGAAGGTCCACATATATTCCTCGACCTTCACGCCCTTTGCCTTGGCCGGCACCAGGAAGCAGGTGATGCCGCGGGCGTCGCCGTCATTGCCGCTGGTGCGCGCGAACAGCGCGCAATGGGTCGCGACATGCATGCCGGTGGTCCACATCTTCTCGCCGTTGATCACCCAGCCCTTGACGCCGTCGCGGGTCGCCTCGACCGCCCGGGTTTCCATGTGGGTGGCGTCGGAGCCGTGCTCGGGCTCGGTCAGGCCGAAGGTGATGCGGAATTTTCCCGTGATCGAGCCTTCGATCATCGCCTTCTGATCGTCGCGGCCGTAACGGTCGAGCATGGTGACCAGCGGCAGATTGCCGACGATCGAATGCTCATTCTGCAGATCGTTGTGCAGGCCGAGCCCCTTGGCCGCAAAATGCTCGCGGATCACCGCCATCCAGAGGTTCGATCCGGCCTTGCCGCCATACTGCTTCGGAATCGCAAAGCGCAGATGGCCGGCGGCGTCGGCGAGATTCTTCACCTTGCGCAGCAGCACCTCCCATTCATGCCGCGGCAGGCCGCCATTGTCGAAATCGGTACGTGCCCATTCGCGGCGGTGATCGAAGAAGCGGATGTTGTCGTCGGCGGCCTCGATCGGCTTGATCTCGCGCGCGATGAACTGGTCGAGTTCGTCGAGATAGGCGACCAGGTCGACTGGCAGATTGAAATCCACGGCGGTCTCTCCCAAAGATATCGTTATTTGTCGTTTTGCGTTAAGACGCTACGCGCCCCCCGCTTCGGGTCGATTAAGCTGAGAAGACCGCGTCCAAGT
>CALROE020000105.1:0-8124 GCA_943369715.1 Bradyrhizobium ivorense | reverse complement strand
AACCATTTGATCGAGATGTTGCCGGGCGCAAACGACGTGTTCTCGACCTTGTGGAACGGCTTGATCCAGTCGACGCGCTTGCCCTGTTCGGCCCAGAACCCGTTGGGATCGGTCACCGAGCGGGCATACATCTCGCGGTACTTGGCCTGATCGACGAAGGCGCGCTTGGCCCATTCCGCGGACACGTCGTAAATTTTCTCGGACATCGTTACCCTCCCACCGATGCGGCCAGTGACGCGAGCACTGCAAGCCGTCTCATTTGTTGCGCCAATTATGCGTCGGGCCTACCGGCACCGACAAGCGGAAGAAATAGGACCTTAGGCGGGGTTCCCCCGCCATGCGCGGGATCAAGCGCCGCCGATCGGCCCCGCGGCAGGCGCCGGGCCCCATCACGATCGCGTTGGCCGTTAGCCAAAAAACCTCTGCATGACGTCCATTCTGCCTCCAGCGGTATTTAGAGACCGTTTAGTCCCAGGGATGGACTAGCGCTGCCGGCGATTACCCCCTAAATGGCCTCCCCGGGGATCAGGCCCCCCGCCGGAACCAAAGACCGATAATCGGCATTGCCGGAAGAACAGTTGGAGCAAGGCGTCTAAAGCCATGATGGATCAGCAGAATTTCGAGGCTGCGCGGCCCGTTTCCGCCGATCCTGCCGTTGAACTGGCGAAAGCGCTGGGCCAACTGCCGAAACTGGCACCCGCCGCCAAGCCGGCCTCCGCTGCCAAAACTGCCCTCAAGACCACGGCCAAGACGTCGGTCGAAGACCTCGCCCAGGAGCATGGCCTCAAGCTCGGCGACCAGAACGAACTGACCATTCGCCGCATCAAGCGCGGCAAGAACTATTCATTCGTTCGCGCCAACGGCACCGCGGTCCGCCATGCCGGCACCATCAAGCGCCTGCATTCGATGGCGGTGCCGCCGGCCTATGCCGAGGTGCGCTATTCGCCAGATCCCTCCTCGCATTTGCAGGCGGTCGGCCGCGATGCCGCGGGCCGGCTGCAATACCGCTATCATTCCGACTGGGAGAAGGTGCGCGAGCAGCGCAAGGCCCACCGGCTGGCGCGGCTGGTCGGCGCCTTGCCGAAAATCCGCCGCAACGTCTCCATGCACCTCTCCGGCGATACGCCGACCCGGGAATTCGCGCTCTCGGCGGTGATCGAGCTGATCGCGCGCACCGCGATCCGGCCCGGCAATGAATCCTATGCGAAGCTCAATGGCACCCGCGGCGCCACCACGCTGTTGAAGTCCAATGTCGTGGTCGAGGACGACAACCTCGTGCTGACCTTCAAGGCCAAGGGCGGCAAGGCCGTGCGCAAGGAATGCGACGCCGCCAAGCTGGTGCGCGCCATCGGCATCCTGCGTACCGTGCCCGGCAAGCGCATGTTCCAGTATCGCGATGGTTCCGGCACGGTTCGCGCCGTCTCCACCACCACGGTCAACGCGTTCCTGCGCGAGATCGCCGGCATCAAGATTTCGCTGAAGGATTTCCGCACTTTGATGGCCTCCGCCGTGGTGCTGGAATCGCTGTCGCGGATTTCGCCGGCCGCCAGCGCCCACGGCCGCAAGAAGCAGGTGCTGGACGCGGTGCGCGCCGCCGCCGACGAATTGTCGAACACGCCGGCGATCTGCCGCAAGAGCTACGTCCACGATACCATCGTCACCGCCTTCGAGGACGGCATCCTCGAACGCTTCGCCGCGACCATGAAGGGCTACCGCTCGCAGTCGAAGCGCGAGCAGCTGCTGGCGCAGGTGGTCGCGACCGCGGCGGCGTAGGTACCCCCGCTCCGTGAGCGAGGGACTTATTGTGGGAGGGCCGCACGCACCCGGTCGCGCCCTGCGATCGCGTTGGGATTTTTTGGATCCAGCATCAGGGCCCTGTCATAGGCAAGCAGCGCCTCTCTGGGGCGCCCGGTCGCTTCCAGCAGCGAGCCGCGTCCGACATGGCCACGCGGATCGACGGCAACGGACTGAACATAGGCATTATATTCATACATGGCCTTGTCATAGAGTTGGAGGTTCTGCAGGATCTCCCCCTTCACCAGCCGTACTTCTGCTTCGAAATGGAGACTCTGTGCGGCGTTCAGGTCGGATAGCGCACGCGGATAATCCTTGAGCCGCAATAATGCGTATCCCCTGTAGTAGCGGGCACGCCCGGCCTGTTTCGGGTTAAAAAGCTCAACGGCCCTGTTCAAATCCGCCAACGCGGCGTCGTACTCGCCACGGGTCAGGTAGATCCATCCACGGTTGGTGAGAACGGCAGCGGAGTCGGGCCGAATGTTCAGGGCTGCATTATAGTCGTCCATCGCCAGATCGGGATGCCGCAGCTTTCGATGAAATCCGCGCTGCGCGTAGCCTTCGAACAGCTGTCCGCTGTTCGCATCTTCGCTCTCGATCAGGCGCGAGCAGGCCTCGATCAGCGGTTCGAGATCGTAATCGTTCGAAAAGCACCGGCGAGCATCGGCCTGCAATTTTTCCGGCCAGTAGCTTGTAATTGTAGATGCCGCGCCAATCGGTGTTCCCCATAGCGCTGACGTCAAGGTCTGGCCTCCGGCCTTGTCGACGCAGATCCAGCCAATGATCAGCAGTGCGATCGCGACAGGCCAGATGTACCATGACCACCGGTACCACCGGTCGAAACTCCAGTAGACATTGTGCAAGGCTGCCAGCTTCGTCTTCCCGCGCATCGTCAACGCTCCCGGATGGCCGCTTCGATATCCGCCAGCTCGAATTCGGCAAGGTTGGCGTCGGGATCTTTCGAGGTCCGGAGCGCATGGGCTTCGCGTACCTTCTCCAGCAACGTCCGCATTGCTCGCGCATTGCCCCATTGCGGGTCGTGGCGCTGGCTTTCAATCCAGGGCGCCAGCCGGGCCTCGAAGCCGATGGGCAACAGATATTGCTGTTCCAGGGCCATCGAGCGGAAGATCTCGCAGAGTTCGGACGGTTCGTAGGCCGGGAAGTTGACGGTCTTGGTGAAACGGCTCGCAAGCCCGGGATTGCTGGTAATGAAGCGATGCATTTCAGTCGGATAACCGGCGACGATGACGACCAGGCGATCGCGATGATCTTCCATGTATTTGAGCAGCGCCTCGATCGCCTCGCGGCCGAAATCGCCTTTCCACTCGGCCGCGGCCAGGCTGTAGGCTTCATCGATGAACAGCACGCCATCCAGTGCGGAAGCGCAGACATCGAGCGTCTTCAGCGCGGTTTGGCCGACATAGCCGCCGACGAGCTGGCTTCTGTCAGCCTCTATCAGATGACCTTTGCGAAGAACGCCGAGCGAACGATAGATGTCGCCGATTGCCCGTGCCACGACGGTTTTTCCGACACCAGGCGGGCCGGTGAAGACCATATGCCTGCTGGTCGTGAAGACCGGCAGGTTTTGCTCCCGGCGGCGGCGTTCGATTTCCAGACTCGCGAGCAATTTGTTGATTTCGGACTTGACCGAGCCGAGCCCCACCATGGCTTCGAGATCGTCCAGCGCGTCGTCGGCGGTTCGCGAAACCAGCCTGGTTTCGCCAGTGGCGGGATCGGTGGAAAGCCGTCGACCGTAGGTGTAGCCGCTGCCAACGGGGATCAACCCCGACGCGGTCGGATCGGCACCGATTCGGGCGGCGATGTAACTGATTCCAGTCGCCGCCACCAAAGTCGCCATCAGACCGAAAAAGCGGAGCGGCGTCATGGCGGTAAAGAACCCCGTGATCCAGCTCAAAAAACCCACCTGCGGGCTGAACAGCATCGCGCTTATGGCCGTTGAAACCACGCCGATGAGAACGAAGGTCAGGATAAATCGCGGCGTCAGAAAGCTCTGCATTCAATTTCTCATCACTTGCACGGCGGGCGCGGACGCCAGAACACGTTCACCGTTGCGGTCGGGCGAGTCTTCGACCCACTCCCGACCAAATCCATTCTCGCGGTGGGGTACAGAGACACAAGCAGCCCGCTTGTTTCTCCCTCAGCGGTCAAGACGTCCATGCCGCCGGTCTCCGGAACCGGGCTGGGGATTGCAATCCGTTGCGGCTTGTCGGTGACGTGAAATGGCGG
This sequence comes from Bradyrhizobium ivorense, assembly GCA_943369715.1. GTDB lineage: Bacteria > Pseudomonadota > Alphaproteobacteria > Rhizobiales > Xanthobacteraceae > Bradyrhizobium > Bradyrhizobium ivorense_A. Next base: position 4,083 of record CALROE020000105.1, on the reverse strand, counting down.
CGACGTATATTTGCTGGTGCTGAACCTGACCGAGCCTCCCATGGGCTTGCCCGGCATAACAACCGTGATGACTCCCAGTGGATGGCGGCACATCGCGGTATCCACCCGCGCTTTCATCTGCATATCCCCGGTGAGCGTCATAAGGGCTTGTGGACGTTCGGCCGGGGAAACCATTTCAACCGTGGGTCCGGACGGGCCTCCCCGCGGACTGACAAACCAGCCCGTGGCGATCCCCAGCAGAATGGTCGCCGCCAGCAAAATGATGAGAGATGAAGGGCGCTTTCTGCCCGGGCTTGCGGCGGATCGGGAGCCTGAATGGCTGTCGGTGCGACCCGGCCGTCCACCGACATCCTCTTGATTCTGCATTGCCATTCCGCAACAAGCCGGGCGTGAACCAATCCGTTGGGCCTTCTTACTTTATCACAGGTTGCAAGTCGATACGGCGGCAGGCTGCTGCGCGTGGCCCGTTGCCCCCGCCATCAGATCCCGCCCATCTTGCAGACGATCTTCCATTCCTCCGCCGTCACCGGCTGCACCGACAGCCGCGAATATTTCACCAGCGCCATCTCGGTCAGCCGCTTGTCGGCCTTGATCGCGGCCATCGTCACCGGAATCTTCAGTGGCTTGCCGGCCTTGATGTCGACGCAGACGAATTTTTCGGTTTTGTCGGTGGGATCCGGATAGGCCTCCTTGATGATCTCGGCGATGCCGACGATCTCCTTGCCTTCGTTGGAGTGATAGAAGAAGGCGAGATCGCCCTTCTTCATCTTCACCAGATTCTGCCGCGCCGTAAAATTGCGTACGCCGGTCCAGGCTTCGCCCCTGGCGCCCTTGGCCACTTGTTGGTCCCACGACCAGGTCGAGGGTTCCGATTTCACCAGCCAGTACGCCATGTCATCCCTCTGCCTTGAACGGCCGCGTCAGCAGGCTTTCGATCGCCTCGTCGATCGTCGCCGTGCCGCTCAATATCGCCGCGACCGCTGACGATACCGGCATATCGACATTCTGCGAAGCCGCCAGCTCGATCAGCACGGGTGCGGTGAACTCGCCTTCGGCGAGTTTGCCTGAGGGCCGCGGCTCGCCGCGTCCGAGCGCCATGCCAAGGGCAAAATTGCGCGACTGCGCGCTGGAGCAGCTCAGGATCAAATCGCCGAGTCCCGAAAGGCCCGCCATGGTTTCGCTGCGCGCGCCGCAGGCGCGGCCGAGCCGCACCAATTCGCTGAAGCCGCGCGTGGTCAGGGCCGCCTGCGCCGAGGCGCCGAGCTTGCGGCCGACCACGATGCCGGCGGCGATTGCGAGCACGTTTTTCGCAGCGCCGCCGATCTCGACGCCGCGAACATCCGTGGTGTGATAGGGCCGGAAGGTCGAAGACCCCAGCGCCTGCACCAGCTCGCTCGCCAGTGCCTCGTCCTTTGCTGCCAGCGTCACCGCGGTGGGCAGGCCGCGTGCCACGTCGTCGGCGAAGCTCGGCCCCGACAGAACAGCTGCAACCGCAGCAGGCGCTGCTTCTGATATCACCTCGGTCATGAATTGATGGGTGCCGCGCTCGATTCCCTTGGCGCAGGCGATGACAGGCGTGCCGTTGGCCAGATGAGGGGCCAACGCGGTAACCGAGGCGCGCAGATGCTGCGCCGGGGTGGCGATCAGCAGGATGTCGGCGCGGGCGGCAACCGTCATGTCGGCAATGACTTCAATGCCTGCATCGAGACGCACGCCGGGCAGTCGCGGATTCTCCCGCGTCGACTGGATCCGCCCTGCGATCGCGGCATCGCGCGCGCAAAGCACGACCCCGCGTCCGGCCCGCGCCGCGACGGCGGCGAGCGCCGTCCCCCAGGCGCCGGCGCCGATCACGCTTACAGATTTGAAGGACGGCATGGCGGCGGGCCTCCGCTAAGCTGCTCTCGGAGCAGGGTATTCTTTCTGTGCATGGGGTTGTTTTCGCGCTTTCTTAAAAGGCCGCGCGGGTTTTGCCATATCCGGCCGGCGCCGTGGCGTTGGCGTCGAGCAGCCAGCGGGCGCGGGGGGCGGCGTCCATGGTGTCGACCAACCCCAGGGCCAGCCGCTCCGCGCCGGCCCAGGCGATCATCGCGCCATTGTCGGTGCACAGTGCGGGCGGCGGAATGATCAGCGTGGTCTGCGCTTTGGCCGCGACATCCTGCAGCGCGCCGCGGATCGCCTGATTGGCGGCGACGCCGCCGGCGGCGACCAGCGCGCGCGGCGGGCCGAACTGTTCGTGAAACAGCCGCAGGCCGACGCTCAGCCGGTCCGCCGTCGATTCCAGCACCGCGGCCTGAAAGCCGGCGCAGAGATCGCTGATGTCCTGCGGCTCCAGCGGCACCAGCCGGCTGGCCTCGTTGCGCACCGCGGTCTTCAATCCCGACAGCGAAAAATTGGCATCAGCGCGGCCGAGCATCGGCCGCGGCAATGCAAACCTCTTGGCGTCGCCGCCGACCGCGGCGCGCTCGACCTCCGGTCCGCCCGGATAGGGCAGCCCCAGCATCTTTGCCACCTTGTCGAAGGCTTCGCCCATGGCGTCGTCGACGGTGGTGCCGAGCCGGACATAATTGCCGACGCCGATCACGGCGACGATCTGGGTGTGGCCGCCGGAGGCGAGAAACAGGCAATAGGGAAACGCCAGCGCGCAAGTCAGCCGCGGCGTCAGCGCGTGGGCCTCGAGATGGTTCACCGCGATCAGCGGCGTATCGTGCACCATCGCGATCGCCTTCGCGGTGGTGAGGCCGACGATCACGCCGCCGATCAGGCCGGGACCCGCGGCGGCCGCGACCGCCGAAAGCTTGCTGTACTCCACCCCCGCCTGCTTCATCGCGCTGTCGACGATGCCGTCGAGCACGTCGACATGGGCGCGCGCCGCGATCTCCGGCACCACGCCGCCGAAGGCGGCATGTTCCTCGGTCTGCGAACGAACGATATTGGACAGAATGCGGCCCGACCCGTCGCTCAGGCGCTCGACCACGGCGGCTGCGGTTTCATCGCAGGTGGTCTCGATTCCCAGCACCAGCATTGACGTGTCGTTACCCAATTTGAGCCCTTGCGCTGGCCGCCAAAGCGGCGTTTCGGTATCTCCCGGTAGCACTGCGAGGTCTCAAAGTGCAATCGTCCGTTGCTCCCGAAATCCAGCTCCAAAAGTAGAAGCTGTCATTCCGGGGCGATGCGAAGCATCGAACCCGGAATCTTGAGATTCCGGGTCTGGTCCTTCGGACCATCCCGGAATGACGAACGAGAAGTAAAACTGGTACGACGCATGGCTGTTCTCGTTACCCGCCCGCACCCTGACGACGAGGCCACCGCCGCGGCGCTTCGCGCCAGGGGCTTCGAGGTGTTGCTGGCGCCGATGCTTCGGTTCGAGCCAGTCGCGTTTCACGATGATCTGGACGCGCTATACGGCGCGGTGGTCGTCACCAGCGCCAACGCGCTGCGCGGCATCGAACTCAAGGGCCACCGGCTGCTCGAATTGCCGCTGTTCGCGGTCGGCGAGCATACCGCCAGCGCCGCGCGCCGCGCCGGGTTTACCCATGTGATGCCGGCCAGCGGCGACGCCGAGGGTCTGCGCGATCTGGTGCTGGCAAGCGTGAAGGCGAAGCAGCTGAAGAAGGCCTCGACGCTGCTCTATCTGGCCGGCGCCGATCTCGCCCGGGATCTGGCCGGCGAACTCGGAGAAAGCGGGCTGCGGGTCGTCACCCACACCACCTACCGGATGGTTCCGGTGGCGAGCCTGCCGCGCGAGGTATGCGACGCGTTCGCAGCCAGCCGCATCGAGGCCGTGCTGCATTATTCACGCCGCAGCGCGCGCGCCTTTCTGGATGCGGCGCGGGCCGGTGGCGTCGAAATATCGGCGTTGTCGATTCCGCAATGCTGCATCTCCGCCGCCGTCGCCGCCGTGCTCCGCGAGGCCGGGGCCACGCAGGTCATGGTGGCGGCGACGTCGGACGAAAATGCCCTGTTCGGGGCGCTTGAGCGTGCGTTGCGGGCCTGATCGCGGTAAGAGGATCAGGTCGAATCCCGTAACGTTCGCCACAATTGATGAGGAACCGTCATAATGGTCGATGACAGGCCCGAGGATAC
>CALROE020000104.1:0-8144 GCA_943369715.1 Bradyrhizobium ivorense | reverse complement strand
CGAAGCCGAGCAGCGCGTCGCCGGTGTGGACCGGCGTGTCGCCGATCATGAAAAGGATCTCGTTCATGCCGCCCTTGTAACCGATTCGGCAGTAAACGCGAACGAAGAGGGAACGTTTATGGTTAATCGAGGCTTGATTTTCGTGGTTAAGTTCGACTGAGGATTCATGGTTAGCGCGGGGTTAACCGGGCTCCTTCGGCGCATTGACCGGGACAGATCGGCAGCTTAAATCGCCGTCAGGGCACCCAGAAAGACCATGGCACTCAGAGAAATCATCATCCTGCCGGACAAGCAGTTGCGGCTGGTCTCCAAACCTGTCGAAAAGGTCACGGCAGAGATCCGCCGGCTGGCTGACGACATGCTGGAGACCATGTACGACGCGCCCGGCATTGGGCTGGCGGCAATCCAGGTCGCGCAGCCGTTGCGGCTGATCACGATGGACCTCGCCAAGAAGAACGAGGACGGCGAGACCACGCCGCGGCCGCGGGTATTCATCAACCCGGAGATCGTGTCGTCGTCGGAAGAGTTTTCGGTCTACGAGGAAGGCTGCCTGTCGATCCCCGAATATTACGAGGAGGTCGAGCGGCCGGCGCAGGTGCGCGTCCGCTTCACCGATCTCGACGGCAAGGTGCACGAGGAAGACGCCGACGGCCTGTTCGCGACCTGCATCCAGCACGAGATCGATCACCTCAACGGCGTGCTGTTCGTGGACTATCTGTCGAAGCTGAAGCGCGACCGCGTGCTGAAGAAGTTTACAAAAGCCGCGAAGCGGGCGGCGGAGTAGGCGTTCGCACCACCCTCTCAGCTGTCATGCCCGGGGCTCGACCCGGCATCCACGACTAACTTTCTTTGTAGATGGATGGCCGGGTCAAGCCCGGCCATGAGGAGCGAACTCCGAGGGATATTCAACGCATGCCGCTTCGCCTGGTCTTCATGGGCACGCCCGATTTCGCGGTGCCGACGCTGCTGGAACTCGTCGCCCATGGCCACGACATCGCGGCGGTCTATACCCGCGCGGCCAAGCCAGGCGGCCGTCGCGGCCTGCAATTGCAACCGACCCCCGTGGAGCAGGAAGCGCGGCGACTCAATATCCCGGTATTGACGCCCACCACCTTGAAGACACCGGAAGCGCTGGAGGAATTCAGCTCCCACCGCGCCGATGCCGCCGTCGTCGTCGCCTATGGCATGATCCTGCCCAAGGCCATTCTCGACGCCCCGCCGCTCGGCTGCTTCAATTTGCACGCCTCGCTGCTGCCGCGCTGGCGCGGGGCGGCGCCGATCAACCGCGCCATCATGGCCGGCGACGCCGAGAGCGGCGTGATGGTGATGAAAATGGACGTCGGCCTCGATACCGGCGACGTCGCCATGGCCGAACGCCTGGCGATAACAGATGCCATGACGGCCGCCGATCTGCATGACGCGCTGGCGCCGCTCGGCGCCGACCTGATGGTGCGCGCGATGGGCGCGCTGGAACGCGGCAGATTGCAGCTCACGAAACAGAGCGACGAGGGCGTCACTTACGCCGCCAAGATCGAAAAGGCCGAGGCGCGGATCGACTGGAACCGGCCGGCCCGCGAAGTGCTGCGCCACATCCACGGGCTGTCGCCGTTTCCCGGCGCCTGGTGCGAACTGGCGATCGATCGCGAGCAGGTCCGTATCAAGATCCTGCGCTGCGAACTGGCCAAGGGCGAGGGCGTGCCGGGCGACCTGCTCGATGACCACATGACGATTGCCTGCCGGGACGGCGCGATCCGCATTCTCGACCTGCAGCGCGCCGGCGCAAAGCCGATGAAGGTGCAGGAATTTTTGCGCGGCACCCCGCTTATGCCACCTCTGCGGCTCGTCTGATGCCCCGATACAAACTCCTCATCGAATATGACGGCGCGCCGTTCTGCGGCTGGCAGCTGCAGGACAATGGCGCCACGGTGCAGGGCGCGCTGGAAGACGCGGTCAAGGCGATCTGCGGCGAGCGGGTGCGCGTGCACGGTGCCGGCCGCACCGATGCCGGGGTGCACGCGCTGGGACAGGTCGCGCATTGCGACATTGCCAAACATTTCGTGCCGGGCCGTTTTCGCGATGGCCTGAACGCGCATTTGCGGCCGCATCCGATCGGCGTGCTGTCAGCGGAGATCGTCCCCGACAGTTTCGAGGCGCGGTTCTCGGCCAGGAAGCGTCACTATATTTATCGCATCTCTAATCGCCGGGCCAACCTCGCGCTCGACATCGGCAAGGTCTGGCGGCTGCCGCGGCCGCTCGACAGCGACTCCATGCATGAGGCCGCACAGCGGCTGGTTGGCAAGTTCGACTTCACCACCTTCCGCGATACCGAATGCCAGGCCAAATCGCCGGAGAAGACGCTCGACCAGCTCGACGTGATCAGGGACGGCGACGCCGTCAACATCATCACCTCGGCGCGCTCGTTCCTGCACAGCCAGGTGCGCTCGATGGTGGGTTCGCTGGTCTGGGTCGGCGAGGGCCGCTGGAGCGCCGACGATCTGCAGAAGGCGCTGGACGCGAGAAGCCGCACTGCCTGCGGCCCGGTCGCGCCGCCGGACGGGCTCTATCTGGTGCGGGTGGATTATTAGCTAACTTGTCGTACCCCGCGAAGGCGGGGTACCCAGTACGCCGTGCTCCCTGAAATTAACCGAGCAGTCTCGGAGTACTGGATCGTCCGCCTTCGCGGACGATGACGGCGGTGGGTTACGCAAAATATCTATCCAGCACGCCGCGATAGACTTTCGTCAGCTTTTCCAGATCCGACACCGGCGTGCGCTCGTCGATCTGGTGCATGGTCTGGCCGACCAGACCGAACTCGATCACCGGGCAATAGCTCGAAATGAAGCGCGCATCCGAGGTGCCGCCGCTCGTGCTCAGTTCCGGCTTGCGGCCGGTGACTTCCTCGATCGCGGCGACCGCGAGATCGGTGAAGGGGCCGGGCTTTGTCACGAACACGTTGGAATTCGACGGCTCCCACACGATCCGGGCGCGGATCCGGTTGCCGCACGCCTTGGTCATGCGCGCTTCCACCAATTCCCGCAGCGTTTCCTGGGTATGGAGATCGTTGAAGCGGATGTTGAATTTCGCCCGTGCCTGGCCCGGGATCACATTACCGGCCTTGTTGCCGACGTCGACCGAGGTGAATTCGAGGTTCGAGGCCTGGAACTGGGCGCTGCCGTGGTCGAGCGGCTCGTCGCTGAGCGCCACGATCAACCGCGAGATATCCGGCACCGGGTTGGACGCGCGATGCGGATAGGCGACGTGGCCCTGGATGCCGTCGACATACAGCATGCCATGCAGCGAGCCACGGCGGCCGACCTTGATGCAATCGCCCATCACTTCCTGATTGCTGGGCTCGCCGAGCACGCAATGGTCGAATTTCTCGCCGCGCGCCGCCGCCCATTGCAGCAGCTTGATGGTGCCGTTGACGGAGATGTCCTCCTCGTCGCCGGTGATCAGGAACGAGATCGAGCCTTTTGGTCGACCGTCGTGGGCTGCGAGATACTCCAGCACCGCGGCAACGCTGCAGGCGATGCCGCCCTTCATGTCGACGGCGCCGCGCCCGTACAAAAAGCCGTCCTTGACGTCGCCCGAGAACGCGCCGTGGGTCCAGGCGCTCTCGTCGCCCGGCGGCACCACGTCGGTGTGCCCGGCAAAGGTGATGTGCGGCGCCGAGGTCCCGATGCGGGCATAGAGATTGTCGATGTCGGCGGTGCCGGGCTCGCCGAAGGTGACGCGATGCACCTCGAAGCCGGCGGCCTTCAGAATGGTTTCGAGGACGCCGAGCGCGCCGGCGTCTTCAGGGGTTACCGAGGGGCAGCGCAGCAGGTCGCGGGCGATGGAGAGGGCATCGGTCATGCCCTAATCCCGCAGCAACTCGTTGATGCTGGTCTTGGCGCGGGTGCGCTCGTCGACGCGCTTGACGATCACGGCGCAGGCTGTGGAGGGACCGGGCTGGCCGTTCTTCAACGGCCGGGCGGGCAGGTTGCCCGGCACCACGACGGCATATTCCGGCACCTCGCCGACGAAGATCTCGCCGGTGTCGCGGTCGATGATCTTGGTGGAGGCGCCGAGGAAGACGCCCATCGACAGCACCGCGCCCTTGCGCACGATGACGCCTTCGGCGACCTCCGAGCGCGCGCCGATGAAGCAATCGTCCTCGATGATGACAGGCTCGGCCTGCAGCGGCTCCAGCACGCCGCCGATGCCGACACCGCCGGAAATGTGCACGCGCTTGCCGATCTGGGCGCAGGAGCCGACCGTCGACCAGGTGTCGATCATGGTCGATTCATCGACATAGGCGCCGAGATTGACGAAGGACGGCATCAGCACCACGTTCCGGGCGATGAAGGCCGAGCGGCGCACGATGGCGCCCGGCACCGCGCGAAAGCCGGCGTCGCGAAACCGGTTCTCGCCCCAGCCGTCGAATTTGGACGGCACCTTGTCCCACCACGAGGCCTGGCCGGGGCCGCCGGCGATCGCGCTCATGTCGTTGAGGCGGAACGACAGCAGCACCGCCTTCTTCAGCCATTGATTGACCTTCCACTTGCCGCTGGCCTCGCGCTCGGCAACCCGGGCCTCGCCCTTGTCGAGCAGTTCGAGCGCGGAATCGACGGCGTCGCGGACTTCGCCCTTGGTCGCGGTCGAGACGCTGTCGCGGGCATCGAACGCGGTGTTGACGGATGATTCGAGGGAGGCGAGAGACATCGAGATATCCTTGCGCGCGGGGGATTGTTCTGGCGGCGATTGGGAGGCTTTTGTCGGGATTTGGCGACGGAGAGTCAAGACTCGTAGCCCGGATGGAGCGTAGCGTAATCCGGGAAAGTGTCGCTACTTGCGCGAATCCCGGATTACGCAAGAGCTCCATCCGGGCTACGCTAAATCACCTCCTGCAAAAACCCGGTCAGGTCATCGGTGACATGATCGACATGGGCGGCGCCGCGGCCTTCCAGTTCCCAGTCCTCGCGCACCACTTCCTGCGAGCCATCGGGCACCACCAGCACGGTGGTCATGCCGAGCTGGTGCGGCACCACGAGGTTGCGCGACAGATCCTCGAACATCGCCGAGGTGCCGGGGGTCACGCCGTGATCCCTGAGGAATTTCTGGTAGGTCTGCGGCGCCGGCTTCGGCTCCAGTTCGGCGGCGATAATGTCGAACACCGCCTCGAAGTGGTCGCCGATGCCGAGCCGCGCCAGCACCGCGCTGGCGTGGTCGGTGGAGCCGTTGGTCAGGATCAGCTTGCGCCCGGGAAGCCTGGCGATCGCCGCTCCCATCGCCGGATTGGGCTCGAGCGGCGAATGATCGATCTTGTGGACATAGGCGAGATAGTCGTCGGCGCGCACGCCATGCTCGGTCATCATGCCGCGCATGGTGGTGCCGTAGCGCTTGTAATAATCCTTCTGGATCAGGCGCGCTTCCTCCCGCGTAATCTTCAGCCAGTCGCTGACGAACTCGCCGATCCGCGCATCGACCTGCTGCCACAGATTGACGTGATGCGGGTACAGCGTGTTGTCGAGATCGAACACCCAGGTGTCGATGTCGGTGAACAGTTTCGTGCCTGTCGCTAAAGTAGCTGCCATGGCTCCTTCTTTACCTCTCCCATCGGGAGAGGTCGGCGCGTAGCGCCGGGTGAGGGGTTAAGCTGAACGAGAGACCGTAACCCCTCACCCCACCCCTCTCCCAACGGGAGAGGGGGCGCAGTGCGTTGCTGCGCGACATTCTACTCAATGCCTCGTGCAGGGTATTCATCATGGCACCGCGAAGCGGAGCGTCTTGCCGCCGCTGCTCATGTCGACGGCGGCAAAGCCGGTCACGGTGAGGCCGCGGTTGCCGCAGTCGTGCTGGTCGTTGATCTCGAATTTGCTCTCGCGCGTGCAGAGCTGGGTGGTGCCGCCCCAGTTCAGCGGCCGGTCCCTGAATTTCAGCGCGCGGTTCTCGCCGTCGACCGCCTCGGCGAAACTGAAGATCTGCCTGGGCTGGCCCGACACGTCCGGATGCAGGCATTTGCCGGGCTCGATGCGGTACCAGCCGCGGCTGATCACGGTCTTGCCGTCGTCGGTGCCGATCGCGGCCATGATCTTGTGCGGCGTGTCGTTGCACCAGGTCAGCCCGGTGGTGGACGGCGATTGCACCGCGTCGATCATGGTGGAAAAGAATTTCGGCGACTGCACCACCTCGGCGGTCAGCCCGCGGCTTTTCAGGAAGGCCGCCAGTGCCGCCTGCGTCTTCGGGCCGTCGACGCCGTCAATCGGCGCCGCATCATAGCCCGCGATCACCAGCAGTCGCTGGATGGCGGCCAGTCGCGCCTGCTCGTCGTCATATTCGCTGCCTTCCGCCAGATACGCCACCAGATGGCCGTCGTCGGTCTTGGTCGGATTGATCTGGGTGAACGGCGCCGGGATCTGTCCGGCACGGCACTGGCGGGCAGCGGCGATGACAAAATTGTCCGGTGCGATGCAGAGCGTGTCGTTGCCGCTCTGCGGCACCGGCGATGAGCCGTAGACGCCGAGCGCGCGGGCATGGAGCAGGATGCGGTCGGCGGTCAGCGTGCCCTGCGCGACGACGCGGCACGCCGCCGGATCGATCCGGAACCAGCCACGCGTCGCGGTGGCGGCCTTGTCGTCGATGCCGATCGCGACCTCGACCACATAGCTCATGCGGTTGCAGAGCTTTAGATCGGCATAAGCGGGAACGGCCGAGAGGAAAAAGGAGATCATCGCCGCGGGCATCGCGATCAGGGCAGAACGCAACACCGAGGAAGGAGGCCGCGATGGCTCAAGCTCGTCATGCCCGGACTTGTTCCGGGCATCCACGTCTTCGCGGTTGGCAGGCAAGTCGTGGATGGCCGGGACAGGCCCGGCCATGACGGCTCTCGTTTTCCTGGCCGCTCGTGTCATCACTTGTGGATCAGCGTGCCGGTGCCCTGGTTGGTGAACAGTTCGAGCAGCACGGCGTGCGGGGTCTTGCCGTCGATGATGACGACGCCCTCGACGCCCTGCTCGAGCGAGTAGATGCAGGTTTCGACCTTCGGGATCATGCCGCCGGAAATGGTGCCGTCGGCGATCAGTTTTCGCGCGTCCTTCACCGACAGTTCCGGAATCAGCTTCTTCGACTTGTCGAGCACGCCGGGAACGTCGGTCAGCAGCAGCAGCCGCTTGGCTTTCAGCGCGCCGGCTACCGCGCCGGCAAACGTGTCGGCATTGACGTTGAAGGTCTGCCCCGAGGCCGATGTCGCCAGCGGCGCCAGCACCGGGATCAGTTCATGGCCGATCAACTGGTTCAGCAGCGTGAGGTCGACCTTTTCGGGCTCGCCGACGAAGCCGAGATCGACCACCCGTTCGATATGCGAATCCGGATCGACCATGGTGCGCGTCGCCTTCGAGGCGATCACCATGTTGCCGTCCTTGCCGCAGAGGCCGACCGCCTTGCCGCCGGCCTCGTTGATGTAGCCGACCAGCTGCTTGTTGATCGAGCCGGCCAGCACCATCTCGACGATCTCGATGGTGGCGGCATCGGTGATGCGCAGCCCGGCGGCGAATTCGGACTGGATGCCGAGCCGCTTCAGCATGGTGGCGATCTGCGGCCCGCCGCCGTGCACCACGACTGGATTGATGGCGGTCTGTTCCAGCAGCACGATGTCGCGGGCGAACGCCTTGGCGGTTTCCTCGGCGCCCATGGCATGGCCGCCATATTTGATGACGATGGTTTCTTCGTCATACTGCTGCATGTGTGGCAGCGCCTCGGACAGGATGCGGGCCTGATCGAGCGGACTGATATGCGGCGCGTCGGTCATGAAGCAGGTCTCGTCAGATTTGGGTTGGCCGGGTTCTTATCTGATTGGCGGGCGGGGCGCAAAGCTGCAATTCCGTAGCCCGGATTTCGCTTCGCTCCATCCGGGCTACAGGCGCAATATTTCTCAGCTCCGTCGCGGCCACGCCGCCGCCACGGCGAGCAAGAGCCAGCTTGCGATCAGCAGTGCGCCGCCGGTCGGTGCGGCCATCGGAAAAAGCCCGTGGCCGGCATAATGCCGCAGTGTAAGGTCGCCGGCGAACAGGGCGGTGGCGACGAAAAAGCCCCAGCCGGCCAGGATCCCGATCCCGAGATGAATGACGCCGCGCTCCGCCAGCGCCACGGTGCCCAGCAGCGCT
>CALROE020000103.1:0-8203 GCA_943369715.1 Bradyrhizobium ivorense | reverse complement strand
ATGGATTGCTTCGTCGCAAGGGCTCCTCGCAATGACGGGGAGAAGGCGGCGCAATCCAACGCTTACGCCGATGCGGCATGCAAAACGGGATTGCTTCGTCGCTTGCGCTGGTCGCAATGACGAGTCTAACGTCGCGCCACAAATCAGATCGAGACCGAATTAATGACCCGTATCGCCGTTGGCGGCTTCCTGCACGAGACCAATACCTTCGCGCCGACCAGGGCGACCTATGCCGATTTCGTCCATGGCGGCGGCTGGCCGGCGATGACGCGTGGCGCCGGCGTGCTCAAGACCATGCGCGACATCAATGTCGGGCTCGCCGGGTTCATCCAGGCGGCGGAAGCCAATGGCTGGGAGCTGGTCCCTACCATCGCGGCAGCCGCCACCCCCTGCGCCCATGTGACCAGGGATGCCTATGAGCGCATCGCCGGGGAGATGATTGACGGCATCGCGTCGGCAGGCCAGCTCGACGCGGTTTATCTCGATTTGCACGGCGCGATGGTGGCGGAACATTTTGACGACGGCGAAGGCGAAATCCTGCGCCGGGTGCGGCAGGTGATCGGCGAGGATATGCCGCTGGTGGTCAGCCTCGATCTGCACGCCAATGTGACGCCGGAAATGGTGGAATACGCCGACGCACTCATAGCCTACCGCACCTATCCGCATGTCGACATGGCCGACACCGGCCGCGCCGCCGCGGAACATCTGGCGCTGTTGCTGCAATCGGGACAAAAATTCGCAAAAGCGTTCCGGCAATTGCCGTTCCTGATTCCGATCAGCTGGCAGTGCACCAACGACCAGCCGACCAAGGGCATTTACCAGAAGCTGGCGGCGCTGCAGGACGATGCGGTGCCGACGCTGTCGTTTGCGCCGGGCTTTCCGGCAGCCGATTTTGCCCATTGCGGGCCGAGCGTGTTCGCCTATGGCGTGACCCAGGCCCATGCCGACGCCGCGGCCGATACCATTGCGGACGTCATCATCGGTCATGAGAATGATTTCGACGGCCGCATCTTTACGCCCGATGAAGGCGTGCTGCATGCGATGGAACTGGCGAAGACCGCGAGCAAGCCGATCGTGATCGCCGACACCCAGGACAATCCCGGCGCCGGCGGCGATTCCGACACCACGGGCATGCTGCGCGCGCTGGTGCGCAACAATGCCCAGCGCGCCGCCACCGGCGTGATCTACGATCCCGCCTCGGCGCAGGCAGCGCATGCCGCCGGCGTCGGCGCGACCGTCACGCTGGCGCTCGGCGGCAAGTCCGGCATTCCGGGCGACGCGCCCTACCAGGAAACGTTCGTCGTCGAACAATTGTCCGACGGCAAGTTCGTGGCGCCCGGTCCCTATTACGGCGGCCGCGACATGGAGATGGGACCCTCGGCGTGCCTTCGCATCGGCGGCGTCCGGGTGGTGGTCTCCTCGCACAAGGCGCAGCTCGCGGACCAGGCGATGTACCGCTATGTCGGCATCGAGCCGACCGAGCAGGCGATCCTGGTCAACAAGAGCTCGGTGCATTTTCGCGCGGATTTCGAACCGATCGCCGAGACGCTCTTGATCTGCGCCGCGCCCGGCGCGATGCCGGCCGACACCGCCGCTTTGCCCTGGACCCGGCTGCGCGCCGGCATCCGCGTCAAGCCGAACGGCCCCGGCTTCGCCCCCGCCACATCACGCTCATCGTCTTCTGCAACCGGATAGCAACCATGCCCACGATCGAACGCATTGAAGGCTTCGCCGACGAACTCACCGCGATCCGCCGGGATCTGCATGCGCATCCCGAGATCGGCTTCGAGGAAGTCCGCACCTCCGGGATCGTCGCCGACAAGCTGACGCAATGGGGCATCGAGGTGCATCGCGGCCTCGGCGGCACCGGCGTCGTCGGCGTGCTCAAGGGCAACAAGGGGACGAGCAGCAAGCGGATCGGACTGCGCGCCGACATGGACGCGCTGCCGATGGAAGAGAACACCAATCTGCGCTGGCGCTCGACCATTCCCGGCCGCTTCCACGGCTGCGGCCATGACGGCCATACCACCATGCTGCTCGGCACCGCGCGCTACCTGGCGGAAACCCGGAATTTCGACGGCACCGTGCATTTCATCTTCCAGCCGGCCGAGGAAGGCCTCGGCGGCGCGCGCGCCATGATCAAGGACGGGCTGTTCGAGAAATTTCCCTGCGACGAGATCTACGGGCTGCACAATGCGCCGGACCTGAACCATGGCGAGATCGCGATCCTGCCGGGGCCGGCGATGGCCGGCGCCGACTTCTTCGACATCGTCATCAACGGCTACGGCGCGCATGGCGCGATGCCCAATCTGTCGAAAGATCCCGTCATCGTCGCGATGACGCTCGGCCAGGCGCTGCAGAGCATCGTCAGCCGCAACGTCGATCCGCACGAGCCCGCGGTGCTGTCGATCACCCAGATCCACGCCGGCTCCGCCTACAACGTGATTCCCGGCGAAGCCAGACTGTGCGGCACCATCAGGGCCTTTTCCGACGAGGTGCGCGTGCTGGTCCGCGAGCGGATGCGCGCGCTCTGCGCCGGCATCGCCGCCTCCTTCCAGGTCGAGATCACCGTCGACATCCGCGACGGCTTCAGCGTGCTGGTCAACGAGGAGGAGCAGTCCGCCGTGGTCGCCGACGTGGCGCGCACGGTGGTCGACGCCGACAAGGTGATCACCCGGTCGAGGCCCAAGATGGGCAGCGAGGATTTTGCCGACATGATGCAGGTGGTGCCCGGGGCGTATTTCTGGGTCGGACATGAAGGCTCGGTGCCGGTGCACAATCCCGGCTACATCCTCGACGACAAGATTCTTCCCATTGGCGCCAGCATGTTCGCGCGCATCATCGAAACCCGTCTTCCGGCCGGTGCCCATGCATAAACCAGCCTCCAAAGAAGTGATCACGTCGCTGCACGACCTCAGCGCCGTCGACCTGATCGAGGGTTTCAAGGCCGGCCAGTTCTCGCCGTCGGAAGTGCTGGAAGACGTGCTGACGCATGTCGCGGCGTGGGAGCCGCACATCAAGGCGCTGTACGCCTTCGATCCGGACGGCGCGCGGGCAGTTGCCAGAACATCGACCGAACGCTGGCAGAAGGGCGAGCCGATGGGCCTGCTCGACGGCGTGCCGGTCACCATCAAGGAGAACATCGCCACCAAGGGCGTGCCGGTGCCACTGGGTGCCGCCAGCGTCAAACTGGTCGCGGCGGAGCGGGATGCGCCGCCCGCGGCGCGCCTGCGCGAAGCCGGCGCAGTGATCTTTTCAAAAACCACCATGCCGGATTACGGCATGCTGTCGTCGGGCCTTTCGAGCTTCCATCCCCTCACCCGCAATCCCTGGGACCTCGGCAAAAATCCCGGCGGCTCCAGTTCGGGCGCCGGCGCTGCGGCTGCCGCGGGCTACGGGCCGCTGCATCTCGGCACCGACATCGGCGGCTCGGTACGGCTGCCGGCGTGCTGGTGCGGCCTGGTCGCGCTGAAGCCGAGTCTGGGGCGAATTCCGGTCGACCCGCCCTATATCGGCCGCGTCGCCGGACCGATGACGCGCATTGTCGATGACGCCGCCCTGATGATGAGCGTGCTGTCGCGGCCGGATCGCCGCGACGGCATGAGCCTGCCGCCCAACGACATCAACTGGAGGGCGCTGGAAAAATCGCCGCGCAAACTGCGCATCGGGCTGATGCTCGATGCCGGCACGGGCCAGGCGCTGGAGAAGGACGTGCGCGAAGTCGCCGTGAAGGCTGCGAAGGCGTTCGAATCCGCCGGCGCCGTTATCACCGAAGTCGATGGCGTGATGACGCGCGAGATCCTCGACGGGCTCGACAATTTCTGGCGCGCCCGGATGTGGGACGATCTGTCGAAACTGACGCCGGCCGAGCGCGCCAAGGCGCTGCCCTATATCCTCAAATGGGCGGAGACCGGCGCCAAACTGTCGGGTGTCGACGTCATCAGGGGCTTCAACGCCACCATGGCGATCCGGGCGACGGCCGCAAAGCTGTTCTGCGAGATCGATTATGTGATTTCGCCGGTCTCGCCGGTGGTGAATTTCGCCGCCGAGTTCGCCGCCCCGCTCAACGATCCCGCAAAACCGTTCGAGCATATCGCCTATACCGTGCCGTGGAACATGGCGGAAAACCCGGCCGTCTCGATCAATGGCGGTTTCGACAAGAAGGGTTTCCCGATCGGCGTCCAGATCGTCGGCCGCCGCTTCGACGACATCGGCGTGCTCGGCATGGCCAAGGCGTTCGAGGGATTGCGCGGGCCGCAGAAGCCGTGGCCGAGCCCGCCGAAGAAGTAGTCTCCGTCATTCCGGGGCGCGCGAAGCGCGAACCCGGAATCTCGAGCAGCACAATCCGATCCAGATTCCGGGTCTGGTCCTTCGGACCATCCCGGAATGACGGCGTGAAATTCAAATAACAACAACCAAGAGGAAGCACCCATGGCCTACGAGACCATCAAATACGAGGTCGACGACCAAATCCTCACCATCACGCTGAACCGGCCCGACAAGCTCAACGCCTTCAACGGCACCATGCAGGCGGAATTGATCGCGGCGTTCGATGCCGCCGACAAGGACGACAATGTCCGTGCCATCATCGTCACCGGCGCGGGGCGCGGGTTCTGCGCCGGCGCCGACCTCTCCTCCGGCGCCGACACCTTCGATCGCGACGCGCGGCGCGGGCCCGTCAAACGGCTGGCCGACGGCAAGGTCGATTACAGCGATCCCCAGGTGCGCGACGGCGGCGGCCAGGTCACCTTGCGGATCTTCAAATGCCTGAAGCCCGTGATCGCGGCGATCAACGGCCCGGCGGTCGGCATCGGCGCCACCATGCTGCTGCCGATGGATATCCGCATCGCCTCCGAAAACGCCCGGATCGGATTCGTGTTCTCCCAGCGCGGCATCGTGCCCGAGGCGGCGTCGAGCTGGTTCCTGCCGCGCCTCGTCGGCATCTCCCAGGCGCTGGAGTGGTGTTACACCGGCAAAGTGTTTCCGGCGCAGGAAGCCCTCGCCGGCCGCCTCGTCAGCAAGGTCGTGCCGCCCGACGAATTGCTGCCGACCGCGCGCGCCATGGCCAAGGAGATCGCCGCGAAAACCGCGCCGGTGTCGGTGGCGCTGATCCGCCAGATGATGTGGCGCATGCTCGGCGCCGACGATCCGATGGAAGCCCACAAGGTCGACAGCCGCGGCATTTACGCGCGCGGCCGTTCCGAGGATGTCAAGGAAGGCGTGGTGTCGTTCCTGGAAAAGCGCCCCGCGCAGTTCAAGAACAAGGTGTCGACCGACATGCCCGACTATTTCCCGTGGTGGGACGAGCGGGAGTATAAGTAGGAATCCGTAGGGTGGGCAAAGGCGCGGGCTTCGCGCCGTGCCCACCGTCTATCATCCCTCGTGTCTTGACATGGTGGGCACGCTTTCGCCTTCGCTCTGCGAGCGACGGCGGGCGCTTTGCCCACTCTACGGCACTGGTACCAACGCATGACGGATCATCGAGACGGCGTCGTCCTGCTGCATGGCATCAGCCGAACGTCGCGTTCGTTTCGGAAAATGCAGGCGGCGGTCGAGGCCGCCGGTTTCGCCACGCTGAATATCGGTTATGCGAGCCGCCACAAGCCGCTCGAGGCGCTGGCCGACGACATCCATCCCGCCATCGCGCGTCTTGCCGACAGCACCGAAGGTTCGATCCACTTCGTCGCCCATTCCATGGGCGGCCTGCTGGCGCGGGTCTATCTCGCGCGGTACCGGCCAGCGCGGCTCGGCCGCGTCGTGATGCTCGGCACCCCAAATGGCGGCAGCGAGATCGCCGACCGCCTCAAGCACCTGATCGTCTATCGCGCCTTCTTCGGACCGGCCGGACAGCAACTCGGCACCGTCAGGGACGCGGCGCTCAGCGCAACGCTTCCGCCGGTCGACTATCCCGTCGGAATCATCGCGGGCAACAGGTCGGTCTATGCGGTGGCGTCGGCCTTGTTGCCGAGACCGAATGACGGACGGGTGTCGGTGGAAAAGACAAGACTAGACGGCATGGCCGACCACATCGTGATCGGCGCATCGCATCCATGGCTGCCGCGCAATCGGATAGCGATCGAGCAGGCGATTGCTTTTTTGAGGGATGGACGGTTTAGCCGTGGCGGCGACCGCAACGGAGCGTGACCGCGGTTCTAGGCTCGTTGTGCCCGGCCTTGTGCCGGGTATCAACGTCCTTTTCGACGAGAGTGACGCGCCCGGTGGATTGGGAAAGATCAAGCAGGAACGAGGTTATCCACGATCCTGCGAAAGATGCTTCTCGTCCGAAGTTCCTCGGCCTTGCGGTTAGCACGATCTTCTTCTTCGTGCCGATGCTTCTCTAGTAACGCGCCATATTCAGGATCGGACAGATCCAAAGCTTCGTTCATGAGCTTCGGATCGAAATCTGCCACGGCGTAACTCTCTCCTTCAGTGGACATATGAATATCTCCTATGAAGCGTCATCGCCCTTCCAGCCTAAGTGTACCATCGAATCGAATACCAGTTCAGTGAACAGACTAAGGATAAGCCTGCTGGTCCGCTTGGTAAAATGGCCGTGTCGACTATCCACGGTAATGAATCCAATTACCGACTCTTTGTTTATCTCACTCTGCTTCCGCTTCGACGTGATCGGGACCACGACCGTCGCCCGATAGAACTTCCGCCAATCTGGGTTCTTGTTGGTATACCTGCGCATCAACGATTGAAAGAGCAAATGGTTGCTTACGAACATATAGCGGTTAGGGTTAATTAGAATGCTTGAAAAAGCGGTGTGATCGTCAGACCGAAAGGCGGTGGAACCTTCGTCCGCCTGGGAACGATCGCGGTTGTGCATTAGGACATCGCGCGCGCGCGTCTTCACAACACCTGTCGCGGTATCGAGCGATTTGATCGTTGTGTGGCACTTGCATTGGGTGAGTGTCTCGAACATTTCCGAGATTCGCCCACATAGAAATACACTGTGGTCGCGAAACTTGGCAGCTAATAGTGCTCGCTTGTCTTTCGTTCGCGCTGCGTGAATCCCGTTCACGTCACTAACGAACTTTAGGTGCGCCCGTAAGCATTCTCGAAACTCCTCTGCGATGTGACGAGTGCGACGGCGATAACTTAAGCTACGCCGAAGCAACAAGATAACGATTAGGAGCAAGAAGCCAAAGAGGCCCGAAAGTAAGAGGCGAACGGGAACGGAGATAGGTTCGACATAAGGCGCCAAATCGAAACCGATAATCGTTTCCGAGAGAACGTCAAAGAATCGTCCGGCATGTGGCGCGACAAAATATACGGCTGAGAACACCGCCCCGATCGCCCCGACCAGCAAGGCAAAATCGTGTAGCGGCGTTGCCAGCCGACGTATTATGCGGCGCCAAAGGAGTTTCATGGGCGGTGAGCGGGATAACCGAGGAATATCACTTGGGTTGCAACAACCGGTATGTATCAGGAAATTTTCCTTAATTGCAACCACCAGTCGTAGTGCCCGGGCCTCATTTTGTGAGTGCGAAGCGACGAAGCAATCCAGTTTTCCTTTCGCAGGCCTAGCGATGGATTGCCTCGCGGAGCCTATCATCGGGCGCGCATTCGCGCGACCCGTTGGCTCGCAATGACGGCCCTACCGCATGATCAACGCCACGCGTCCGATCGCCTTGCGTTCGATCAGCAGCCGCATCGCCTGCGCATAATCCTGCAGCGGCAGCCGGTGCGAGACGTTGGGTCGGATTTTTCCGGCCTCCGCCCATTGCAGGAGCGCCTGAAGACGCACCTTACCCAGCGCCGGATTTCGCCGCACCGCTTCGCCGGCGCGGACGCCGAGCACGCTGGCGCCCTTGATCAGCAACAAATTGGTGCGGGCAAGGCCGATGCCGCCGGTAAAACCGATTACCAGCAGCCGGGCGCCCCAGGCGATGCAGCGCACGCTGTTTTCAAAAGTCTCGCCGCCGACGGGATCGAACACCACGTCGACGCCGCGGCCGTCAGTGATGCGCTTCACGGCATCGCGGAACGGCTCGCGGCCATAGAGCACCAGATGATCGGCGCCGCGCGCCTGCGCCACTGCGAGTTTTTCCTCGCTCGAAGCCGCCGCGATCACGGTGGCGCCGAGCATCTTGCCCATCTCGACGGCGGCAAGCCCGACGCCGCCGCCGGCGCCATGCACCAGCAGCACCTCGCCGGGCTGAATTTTTCCGCGATCGATCAGCGCGTGATAGGCAGT
>CALROE020000102.1:0-8241 GCA_943369715.1 Bradyrhizobium ivorense | reverse complement strand
CGCGAACGCGCCGACCCGGTGGTGGGTGACGACAACTTGTGTGGTTTGGCAAACCGCAGGATTGCGGGCGAACGCCGCCTCAGATCATCGAGGCGACTTTTTCCAGGCCGATGATGCGGGCGAGCGTGCGCACTTCGCGCTTCTGGTCTTCGCGCAGCTGGAACAACAGCGGCATCGCCGCCGACTTCAGCTGCTGGACTTCTTCGGCATCGGGATCGATCAGGGCGCCGGGATCGGACTTGCGGCTCGCATGGATCTTGCGGGCGATGCCGCGCAGCGCGGTTTCCACCGCCGGCCAGTAGGATTGCTGGGAAGAAGAAAGCTGCAGGCGTTCCTTGATGCCGGCGATCTGCGCGTCGCTGAGCAGCGCGTAGGGCTTTTGAACCGGCGGCTGTGGCTTGGCGGCGACCTTCGGCTTCTGCGGCGCCTGCGGGGCGGCGACCGGCGGCGGCACCAGGTCGGCGGGGCCGGCGGCGGCAAAGGCCTGGCGCAGCGGTTCGCTCAGGGGGGCGTCCTGCGGCGGTCCGAACGAGGCCAGCGCGAAGGTGGCGGCAACGGTCAGCTTGTCCTGCTTGGCCGCCTTGTTGGAGACAGGGCTTTGGGAAAGCGACGCGGCGGCCATTTCCAGCCCGGCGCCCGGGACGCTGTCGCGGCCGAGAATGCTGGCAGCGGTGGCACCGAAAACAAGGAAACAGGTCAGCGCAATGATCGTCGTTACCCGCGTCAAGCAGCTCTCCGTTTCCTTAAGGCGACCCTGATCACTTTCACGATAACTGGGAATTAATTAAGGCCTAACCATGCCGCCCCTGTGGCGGTGCCCAATTCGGGCAGAATCGTCACCAAAATGGTTAATTTCAGGCCGCAATCGCCAGTTCGTAGGCTTCCTGGATATCGGCAACGATATCGGAGGCTTCCCACAGCGCGTCCGGCGCCACCGATTTCAGGCTGATGGTCCAGTTGCCCTTGGGGGTGCGGGGCATCGAGACGATGTCGAATTGCACGCTGCGACACAGAGGGTGCCGTTCGAGCGCATAGGCAACCCGGGCCCTGATCTCCTCGATGGTGGCCGGGGTTTTGGCAAACAGCGTCTCGAAATCCATATCGCATCCCCTTGAACGGCGGCTCTGACCGTCCCGGCGCGGTTGGCGATGGACGGCCCTGGGCCCGATTCTTGGAGCGAGACGGTTAACGGCGCGTTAAGCCGGGGTGAATCCGTAGTGCCACGGTGCGGGGCAACATCGAAGTTCGTCATGCCCGGGCTTGTCCCGGCCATGACGAAAAGGCGGATTCGTTCTGACGCGCCTTAATCCGGCACCACGCGCACCGCGCCGCGGGCGGCGCTGGTGGTCAGCGCGGCATAGGCCTTCAGCGCCATCGTTATCTTGCGGGGGCGCTTCTTCGCCGGCTTCCATGCCTCGGCCCCGCGACCCAGCATCGCCTCGCGGCGCTGCGCCAGCACCGCGTCATCGACCAGCAGGCTGATCGAGCGGGCGGGAATGTCGATGCGGATGCGGTCGCCGTCCTCCACGAGGCCGATCAGGCCGCCTTCCGCCGCTTCCGGCGAAAGATGTCCGATCGAAAGCCCCGAGGAGCCACCGGAGAAGCGGCCGTCGGTGACCAGCGCGCAGACTTTGCCGAGCCCCTTCGATTTGAGGTAGCTGGTCGGGTACAGCATCTCCTGCATGCCGGGGCCGCCGCGCGGGCCTTCGTAACGCACCACGACGACGTCGCCGGGCTTGATCTTGCCGCCGAGAATGCCCTCGACCGCGGCGTCCTGGCTTTCGAAAATCCGCGCCGGTCCCTCGAACTTCAGGATGCTCTCGTCGACCCCGGCGGTCTTCACGATGCAGCCGTCGAGCGCCAGATTGCCCGAGAGCACGGCGAGGCCGCCGTCCTTCGAATAGGCATGCGCGAGGTCGCGGACACAGCCGGTCGCGCGGTCGGTATCGAGTTCCTCGAAACGGCGTTCCTGGCTGAAGGCCACCTGGGTCGGTACGTTGCCCGGCGCCGCCATGAAGAATTTGCGGACGCTCTCGCTTTTGGTGCGCTTGATGTCCCAGCGGTTCAAGGCGTCCTCCAGCGACTTGGCGTGCACCATCGGCAGTTCGCGATGGATCAAGCTGGCGCGGTCGAGTTCGCCGAGGATCGCCATCACGCCGCCGGCGCGATGCACGTCCTCGAGATGCACGTCGGGCACCGAGGGCGCCACCTTGCACAGCACCGGCACCCGGCGCGACAGCCGGTCGATGTCCTGCATGGTGAAGGGGATCTCGCCTTCATAGGCGGCGGCCAGCAGATGCAGCACCGTGTTGGTCGAGCCGCCCATCGCGATATCCAGCGTCATGGCGTTTTCGAACGCCTTGAAGCTGGCGATCTTGCGCGGCAGCGCGCTCTCGTCGTCCTGTTCGTAATAGCGGCGCGCCAGATCGACGATCAGGTGGCCGGCTTCGACGAACAGCCCCTTGCGGTCGGCATGAGTCGCCAGCACCGAGCCGTTGCCGGGCAACGCCAGGCCGAGCGCCTCGGTCAGGCAGTTCATGGAATTCGCGGTGAACATGCCGGAGCAGGAGCCGCAGGTCGGGCAGGCCGAACGCTCGATGGTCTCGACATCGGCGTCGCTGACGCTCTCGTCGGCGGCAGCGACCATGGCGTCGATCAGGTCGACCGCCCGCAGCTTGCCCTTGATGCTGACCTTGCCGGACTCCATCGGTCCGCCCGACACGAACACGGTCGGAATATTGATGCGCAGCGCCGCCATCAGCATGCCCGGCGTGATCTTGTCGCAGTTGGAGATGCAGACCATGGCGTCGGCGCAATGGGCGTTGACCATGTATTCGACACTGTCGGCGATGATTTCGCGCGACGGCAGGCTGTAGAGCATGCCGTCATGGCCCATCGCGATGCCGTCATCGACCGCGATGGTGTTGAACTCCTTGGCGACGCCGCCGGCCTTCTCGATCTCGCGCGCCACCAGCTGGCCGAGGTCCTTGAGATGGACGTGGCCGGGCACGAACTGGGTGAAGGAATTGACCACGGCGATGATCGGTTTGCCGAAATCCTCGTTCTTCATGCCGGTGGCGCGCCACAGGCCGCGGGCGCCCGCCATGTTGCGGCCGTGGGTGGTGGTCCTGGAGCGGTAGACGGGCATGGGCTGTCCTTCGGGGGCTGGAAACCTGTGGGCGGTGTTCTATACGGTGTGACCGGCGCCTTGAAAGCGCTTTGTCGCAGGGGCGCTATGCGATGGCCCGTTCTATCGCGCTGCAGCGGCAGCGGTGCTCGGCCAGCGTCTGCGCCATGATAGCTGCAACCAGCAGCTTCAGAGGGAAATGACCCAGATCAAGGCTGCTGACGCAAATTTGCGATTCATTAATTCGATCATTGGATGGTTCGATCATTAGATGGTTCGATCATTGGATCGCAGCCTCGGATCAGGACCCGGAAAATGGCTATTCCCAACATGTCCGATGAGCAACTGCGCCTGGCGCTGAAGGAGCTCGAGCAGGCCACTCACAATCACGATCAATGGGCCGAAGCGATCTTCAGCGCCTTGATTTGCCACATCTCGCCGGACGAACGGGATACCCGGGCCGATGCCCATCACACGTGCCGGTTTGGCGAATGGTTCTATCATGTCGGAAATACCGCGCTCAAAGACCATCCCGGCTTCGCGGAGATCGGGCACGAACATGAGCGCATGCATCAATATGCCGCCGGTCTTCTGCTATCATCCATTGAAGGCGTACCGATTTCGATCACAGACCTCGATCGGTTCGTCAACGCCCGGAAGCGCCTGCATCTGGAAATCACAACCGTCCAGCATGAATTCGAAGTTGCGCTGTTCAATCTCGACCCTTTGACGGGAACGCCGAGCCGCACCGGAATGCTGAGCACCCTTCGCGAACAACAGGAATTTGCAAGACGCAAACGCGCCTGCGCCGTGGTGATGATGGACCTGGATCACTTCAAGTCCGTCAATGACAAATACGGGCATCCCGCCGGAGACCAGGTCTTGATCGGCTTTGCCCGCCACATCATGGCGCATCTACGCCCCTACGATAAGTTTTTTCGATACGGCGGAGAGGAGTTCCTGATTTGCCTGCCGGACACCGACCTGCACACAGCCGGCGGCGTCATTGATCGACTGCGTCAGCAGCTGGCAATGTTGTCATTCGAAGCTCAGGACAAGGAACGTTTTCAAGTTACCGGCTCCTTCGGGATGGCCCTTCTGGACCCGAATATTCCGGTGGAACAATCTATCGAGCGTGCCGACAAGGCTCTCTACGTCGCCAAGGAGTCGGGAAGAAACCGCGTCGCCCACTGGGATGTGTCAATGGGGTTGTCGGGCGGGCCCGGAAAATTGGCTTGAGGGTTTGCAGGTCAGGGACGGAGCTATCGCCCACGCGCATCGGCGGCACGGTATTCGGCAATCGTTTGCGCCACGAGGTCGTCGACCGACAGCACCGCGGTGACCCCCGAGGTGGAATGCCCGGCGCTCCAGATATCGCGCCAGCGCGCCGGGCGGCTGTCGCGGGCGCCGATGTCGATGTCCTTGCCGATGTCGATCGGGCCGCGCTGCGGCAGGTTTTCAGGGTCGAGGCCGGCGGCGGCGATCGAGGGCCGCAGCATGTTGGTCTGCAGGCCGGTGAAGGCCGTGGTCAGCAGAATATCGTCGGCGCTGCTGGCGACCAGCATCGCCTTGTATCTGGGGTCGGCCATGCTCTCGGCGGTGGCGATGAACTTGGTGCCCATATAAGCGAGGTCGCAGCCCAGCGCCTCGGCCGCGCGCAGGCTTTGGCCATCGCCGATGCCGCCGGCCAGCACGATCGGGCCATCAAAGAACGCGCGCACCGCGCGGACGAACACGAAGGGATTGAGCCAGCCGGTCTGGCCGCCCGCCCCCGCCGTCAGCAGCACCAGCCCGTCGGCGCCTGATGCCACCGCGCGCTCGGCATGGCGAATGCTGGCGACATCGGCGAACACCAGCGCGCCGGCATCATGCAGCGGCGCCAGCACCGGCGCCGGCGAACCGACCGAGGTGATGACGAGTTCAGGCCGGTGTCGCAACAGCACCTGCAAATCCGCTTCGAGCCGCGCGTTGGAACGGTGCACGATCAGGTTCGGACAGACCGGCGCCGCAGGCTTGCCGGTTTCATCGGAATGGCGGCGCAGCCGGTCCTCGATGTCGCCGAGCCAGCCATCGAGCTGTTCAGGGCTGCGGCAGTTCACCGTCGGAAACGATCCGATCACGCCGTTGCGGCAGGCCGCCGCCACCAGCTCGACCCCGGAGACCAGAAACATCGGCGCCGCGATCAGCGGCAGGCTGAGGCGGCCCTGAAAGCGCGCGAGAAGATCGGTTTTCTCCAAAGTCATTGTCCCCGCTTCCGCACTGATGCTAGCGTTTTCCCAACACTGGCACGATGGAACGCCCAAGACAAAGCAAGCGACAAAGCCAGTGACAAATCGCCGGAGGAAACATGTCCGATCCGCTCCATGCCTTTCCGACCGTGTGCGCGCAGACGCTGCGGGCGCTGGCGCGCTATCCGTCGCGGGTCGCGTTCGCCTGGCCCGGCGGATCGCTCACTTACGCCGGCGCCACCGAACTGATCGGCCGTATCCAGAAGGTGTTCATGCAACTCGGGCTGCAACCCGGCGCGCGCGTCGCGCTGTTGTCCGCCAACCGCGCCGACGGCTGGTGCAGCGGCGTCGCCGCGCAACTGGCGCGGCTGTCGATCACCTCGCTGCATCCGCTGGGGTCGCTCGACGATCAGCTGTTCCAGATCGAGGATTCCGGGACGCAGGTTCTGGTGGTCGACGCCGACACGTTCAGGGATCGCGGCGGCGAACTCGCGGCCAGGGCGTCCGGCCTGAAAAACGTCTTCACGCTCGGCCCGGCCGGCTACGGCATCGACCTGCTCGCCGCGATCGAGGACGGCGGCACCGCCAGCCCGCGTAATTTTGCCGGCCCTGATGATATCGCGACGCTGAACTACACCGGCGGCACCACCGGCAAGTCCAAGGGCGCGCTGCGCTACCATCGCGAATATGGCGGTTTTGCAAATGCCATCCTGGCCGATTTCGAAATCCCGGATACGCCTTTTTATCTCGCGGTAGCGCCGATCAGCCACGTCGCCGGCACCAAGGTGCTGCCAACGCTGATGCGCGGCGGCACAGTGCACATGCTGAAAGGCTTTGATCCCGAAGCGGTGTTCAGCACCATCGCGCGCGAGCGGATCAACTTTACCCTGCTGGTGCCGACGATGATCTACGTGCTGCTGGATCATCCCTCGCTCGACAAGACCGACCTCTCCTCGCTCGAATTGTTGCTTTATGGCGCCTCCGCGATGTCGCCGAGCCGGCTGGTCGAGGGTATCGAACGGATCGGGCCGGTGTTCTCGCAGCTCTACGGCCAGACCGAATGCTACCCGGTCTCGGTGCTGCGCAAGCGAGACCACGATCCGAAAACGCCGGAGCTGTTTACGTCCTGCGGATTCCCGATCGCCGCCTGCGAGGTCAAGGTACTCGACGACGACGACCGCGAAGTCGCCACCGGCGAGGCCGGCGAGATCTGCGTGCGGGCGCCACATGTGATGGCCGAATACTGGAAGCGGCCGGAACAGACCGCCGAAACCCTGAAGAGCGGCTGGCTGCATACCGGCGACATCGCCCGATCGGACGAGCGCGGCTATCTGTTCATCCTCGACCGCAAGAAGGACATGATCGTCTCCGGCGGCTTCAATATTTTCCCGCGCGAGGTCGAGGACGTGCTGTCGCAGCATGCCGACGTCGCGATGGTCGCCGTGGTCGGCGTGCCCGACGACAAATGGGGCGAGGCCGTCACCGCGGTCGTGGTCGCGCGTGAAGGCACACGGCCGAACGCCGACGAACTGATCGCGCTGGTGAAGGCCCGCAAGGGCGCGGCGCATGCGCCCAAGCACATCAAGTTCGTCACGGAATTGCCGATGACCGGCGTCGGCAAGGTCGACAAGAAGGTGTTGAAGGCGGGGTTCTGGGTCGGGCGGGACCGGATGGTGGGGTAAGAGGCCCATCAGCTATCGTGTCCCGGATCGGCAGCGGATCACGCCGCGAAGACAGCGCGCATCGTAGAGGCGCGTGAACGCGCTGATGGCGCTGCTCCGCGTCCGGGACATGATGGCGTCACGCTTTCGTCTATCCGCGCTTCTCGATCACGAGGCTCTGCACGGCACGGCCGAAATACCCCCTGGTATCCGCCAGCCGCGCCATCGCGAGGCCGGCGCCATCGGGACCGATCGAGGTTTCCGCATCGAGCAGGATCCACTCGCCGACCGGCTGGCGCGCAAGACTGACGGTGAGATCGGCGTTGATGAAAGTCCATTCGCGGAAATCCAGCGCGGCCGAGGTGCCGTTGCAGAAATCCGCCGCCACCACCGCGCGCATCGCCTGCGACAGCGACGAGCCCTCGACCAGCGGCCGGTCGGCGCGGTACCAGATCGCGCCGGGACCGGGCACGCCGAAACTGCCGCGGGCGGCGCGCAGCGACATGCCCGCCACGAAGGGGCTCGAGGAAAAATCAGCGGGCTCCGGGCGCGATTGGTCCGGCCCGGGAAGCTCGACCGGCAGGTCCGCGACGTCGGCCGGCAAGGTCAAGACTTGCGTCTTGATCTTCAGCACGGTGGCGCCGACCACGACGACGCCGTCGGCGAGCAGCCTGACCGCGCAGAGCTGGATCTTGCGGCCCGCGCGCAGGACTTCGGTCTCCAGCGTCAGCGGCGCCACCGGCACCGGACGCATCAGGTCGATAGTGACGCGCGCGATTCTCATCGGCACCGGCGTCGGGACCGCCTCGGCCGCCCACACCACCAGCCCCGACGGCGCCGAGCCGTGCTGCATGCCGGGGTCCCAGGGCCCGGCGGCGTCCGGGCTGGTGACGACACGGTTGCCGTCGACGCGATAGATGGCGTCCATCAGTAAGCAATCCTGCTGGTAGCGCGAACGCTGCTCCCCTTGCGGGAGAGGGAAGGAAAGCTCACAGCGGCGGATCGACGGCTTCGTCGTATTCCTTCTTGAGCCGCGCGATCAATTCGGCCGCGGGCACGACCTTGCCGACGCTGCCGACACCCTGGCCTGAGCCCCAGATTTCCTTCCAGGCCTTCGGCTTGGCGCGCTCGCCCGAGGCGTCGGTGCCGAAATTCATTTTCGACGGGTCGGACTCCGGCAGATTGTCCGGATCCATGCCGGCGGCGACGATCGATTTCTTCAGGT
>CALROE020000101.1:0-8255 GCA_943369715.1 Bradyrhizobium ivorense | reverse complement strand
CTCATCCCGAGGAGCGGCGTCTTCGCCGCGTCTCGAAGGATGAGGCATCGGGGCTCTCATGGTTCGAGACGGCGCAAGGGCGCCTCCTCACCATGACGGTCCGGCTTGATCTAAGGTGATACCGCCCAAAAAGAAGGCCCGCCTAAGCGGGCCTTCGAATGATCGGCTGGTCGAAACGCGATCAGGCGGTCTTGGTGTAGACCTTGGAGAAGTTGTCCTGAGCGGTCTTGGCGCCGTCAGCGACGAGCTTGCCGAGATATTCGCTCGAGGCCTTCGCCCGCGACACGAACACTTCGCCGCGCGCGCGGACCATGTCGGACTGGATCTGGACCGCTTCGTTGAACGACTTGGCGGAAGCCAGCTTCTCGATGCCGGCGAAAAACGCCTCGGCATCCTGGTAGAGCGCGTCCTGGATATTGCGGCTGATCTTGGCGGCCTCGGAGACCGAACCGGCAACGGCGGTCTCGATCGCGGCGGTCACCTTCTCGGTGCCGGCATGGATGTCGGCGGCGCGAACCTTGGCAGTCTCGGTCTGCTTCTTCACGAACTCACGGGCGGCTTCCGGAACTTCCATGTTCTGGAGCTTGGTGAACGCCTCGGTGACGGGCGCGAAGGCTTCCTTGACGGTGTTCAGCACGGAATTGGTTTCGGTGGTCATTGGGGTTTCTCCATCCTCAGGTTTGAGCTATGGGCTCACCCCGTCCGGTCTTGGCCCGGGGCAACCTCTATATGACACAGTTAATGGTGCATTGCAATATTCATGGTGCGATGCGGTATCACGAATCCGTGATCGGCTGGGCGATTAGGCAAGTTGCCCGCGGAACGGGCGCCAGCCTGAAAGAGCCTGATTAAATCAGGCTCAGTTCCGTGTTTTGACGCGTTTTCTTCCCGCGAACCGGCATCCACTTCGCTCGAAAACGCTTCAGTGCTGGACAGCCCCCGGCAGCCCATAGGCTTCCAGCTGGGCCCGGACTTGCGCCACATTGTGGCCGAGCACCACGATATCGTGGGTTCTGCCGTCCCTGTCCCTCACATGATCGCGCAGCAGCGCCTCGGCCTTGAAGCCGAGGCCCTCGAAAATGGCGATGGCGCCGGATTGATCGACGGTCATCTGCACCACCAGTTTTTCCAGGCCGGCGCTCAGGGCGAGAGCAAATGTCTCCTGCGACAGCGCCCGGCCAACGCCCTTTCCCCGTACATCCGACGAGACCACGTTGCGAATTTCGCCGACATGCGGCGACCACGACCAGGGATCGCGCACCAGCGTGCCGCATCCGACCACCCTGCCCGCCTGCACCGCCAGGATGCTGGTGATGGCGCCGCGCTCGATCTCCTTGACCCAGGCCGAGAGCACCTTGGGCTCGCTGATGTTGCGCGGCAGGAACAAGAGATCATGCACCGGCAGTTTTTGCGCGAAGTCGAGCACGGCGGCCTCGTCGGCGGCCGACATCAGGCGGAACTCGATCTCGCCGGCCTCGGTCTGCACGCGGCGCGGATAGGTTCTGGTCTCGCTGCTCATATCGATCTCTCGCATAACCATGAATCGAGTTTCGGCCACAGCCGCTTGATGGCGTTGGCGCCGGCGACGACGCTGACATGGCCGCCTTTCAGGATCACTTCTTCCTTGTCGGTCGAGCCGACCTTCGCGATCAGGTGTTTTGCCGCATCATAGGGCACGATGTGATCGTGCTCGGCCACCGCGTGCAGGATCGGTACCTTGATGTTTGCAATATCCGCCTTGAGGCCGCCGACCGACATGGTGTCGTTGAACAGCTTGTTGTCCCACATCAGGTCCTTGGTGATGGTGCGGAAATATTCGCCGGCCAGCGGCAGGGTGTCGGTGCCCCAGCGATCCATCATCCGGTAGGCCTTGACGTATTCGTCGTTCCAGATGTTTTCCCACAACTGCACCTGGCTGGCGGCGCGCGAGGCCGGCCGCAGCATCTCGAACGAGGACAGGATCATTTCAGGCGGCACGTTGCCGATGCTGTCGACCAGCCGGTCGACGTCGAAATAGCGGCGGTCCGAGAAATTCGAGAACAGTTTCATCTCGCGGAAATCGATCGGCGTCGTGAAGCAGATCAGGTTCTTCATCGGCCCTTCGTTGAAGATCGAGCCGTACAGCAGCGACAACACGCCGCCGAAGCAGTAGCCGATCACGGTGACGTCGGTCTCGCCGGAATCCTGCTGCACGCGGCGGATGCAATCCGGGATGAAGTCGAGGACATAATCCTCCATCCGCAGGCTTTTCTCTTCCGGCTTCGGCGCCGTCCAGTCCAGCATGTAGACGTCGTAGCCGCGTTTGAGCAGAAACTCGATAAAACTCTGGCCCGGCACCATGTCGAGGATATAGCCGCGATTGGTGGTCGCCATCACGATCAGGATCGGCACGCGGTAGATTTCATCCGCGACGGGGCGGTAGTGATAGAGGTTCATGGTGCCGCGGACCGCCAGGATGTCCTTCGGCGTCGATCCCAGAGATGGGCCGGATGAGGCGATATATTCGACGCCCTTGATGCTGCGCTGGATCGCGCGCTGCACCTCGGACTGGATCCGGTCCGGGATCGACGCCAGATCGAGGCCCGGGACACCTAAGCCAGGACTGGCGTTCATTTTTGCTCTCCGCCCGCCGACGGCGGACGTTTGGTGCGCGGCGGTCTGGGCGAGCCGGCCATTCCACCAACGGACGCGGCGGCATTGCTGTTCATCGCGTTCAGCATCGCCTTGATCTCGTTCAACTGGCCTTCGATCGATTGCAGCCGCTCGGACATCGTGACCATCTGCGCCCGGCTTGGCAGATTCATGCCGACCAGGTATTTCTCCATGAGGTCGCCGAGCTGCTTCTGCGCGCCCGCCGTGACCCCGCCGACCTGGTTGACTACTTTCGAAAATTCAGGCGACGCCATGGCCTGATTGGCGAAGGAATTGAAACCCTTCTCCATCTCGCCGATCATGTTTTGCCACATCGCGACCGGGTCGTTGCTCTTGTCTGCCATCGGCGCCCTCCAGCGTGATCACCGGGGGCTTTCGAGCCCCGCCTTTTGGCTCATACCACACTGTTGCGACGGGACGGTCAACATCGCCGGCGTCATTTTGATCGCTGGCGTCAATTTGATCGCGGGGCGCGATTTGTCAGGCTGCCTGCCGCACCAGAGCCTTCTGCGGCGCGAAAAACCGTGCCATAGAGTTTCCTGTCGCTTGCCATTCGAGGGAGCCCATTACGTGAATTCGTCAACCCATCAGCCGCCGCAGATCGCGCGGGCCAACGGCATCGACATTTGTTACGAGATCTTCGGCGACGCCGGCGCGGAGCCGATGCTGCTGATCATGGGGCTCGGTGCGCAGATGATCCTGTGGGACGACGAGTTCTGCCGTGAACTCGCGGCCCGCGGATTTCGCGTCATCCGCTTCGACAATCGCGACATCGGCAAGTCCGGCCGGCTGCACGGCGGCCAGCGCCTGACCCTGGTCGAACTGCTCAAGCTCCGGTTCCTGAAAATTCCGGTGGCCGCGCCGTACAAGATCAGAGACATGGCCGAGGACACCACCGGGCTGATGGACGTACTCGGCATCAAGTCGGCGCATATCGTCGGCGCCTCCATGGGTGGCATGATCGCCCAGGAAATCGCGATCTCGTTTCCGCATCGGGTGCGCTCGCTCACCTCGATCATGTCGACCACGGGCAATCCGAAGGTGCCGCCGCCGACCCGCGAGGCAGCGGCGATGCTGATGGCGCCGCCCCCGACCACCAAGGAAGAATATCTCACGCGCTTTGCCCAGACCTGGAAGGTGCTGCGCGTCGGCCATTTTCCGCTCGACGAAGCCAAGGACCTCGAACGCGCCGAACGCACCTTCGAGCGCGGCCTCAATCCCAACGGCGTCGGCCGCCAGCTCCGCGCCATCCTGGCCTCGGGCAGCCGCAAGCCACGGCTGCACGCCGTCAAGGCGCCGACGCTGGTGATTCACGGCACTGTCGATCCGCTGGTGCGTCCCGAGGGCGGCAAGGACACCGCGGCCTCGATCCCGGGCGCCAAGCTCCTGATGATCGAGGGCATGGGCCACGCGATACCGATTCCGATGTGGCCACAGATCATCGACGCGATCGACAAGCACGCCCATGGGGCGGTGGCGAAGGCGGCATAAGGTGGCGTCTTTTCGTCATCATCGTGCGTAGCGCAGCAGCGCGTCATAAAGTATTCCGCCAACCCCATGCAGCTGCAAGGTCGTGGCAATGTCCGGGAATGATTCGATGGCTGGCTTCCTTGGCTTTGCACCTGTCTATGTGAATGGGCTGCTGGCGATATTTTTTAGCTTCGTCCTGCCCGGCATGGTGATTGTCCGCGCCTTCGACATCACGAATTTTCCGCAGCGCATGCTGGTTATCGTTTTGAGCAGTATTACTGCTACTCACATGCTGGTCACGCTGACCGCAGCGCTGCATCTCTCCCCTCTCCTGAACTTTCGTGCGGTGGCCGCCGCACTTGTCGTCGCGATGCTGTTCATGATGACGAGGAAGGGCAAAATCGCCAACCCGCCGGTCCGGCCGGGCGCCTCGATTTGTCTGGCACTGGATGTGAGATGGTTCGCCTGCAGCGTGATCGTCCTTGGCTTCACCTACTGGAACATCTGGAAATACGGTGTACCCAACATATTCCCCGGCAGCGACCTGTCAGCGAGCTGGAATAACTGGGCGCTGCTTTGGGCGAATGGATCGTTTCCCACCCGCTCCTACGGATATACCCAACTCGTTCCGACCATCTGGGCAACCACCTACATCTTCACCGGTTCGACCGAACAGTACTTCGCCTATTACACCTACATTGTCCTGATCATCGTTCCGATTGTGCTGTGCACGGCGATTCTCGGGCGAATGAATTGGCGATACGCCGCGTTGCTGCTGTTCGTGTTCGTGTGGCTCATCGCTGAAGTCAAGGAACCCTGGCTGAGATCGACGCTACAGGAAGGCTGGCCCGACTGGATCGCGGCGATCTTTGCCTTTTGCGGCATCGTCCTGTTCACCGCAAACAGGCCCGACGGTCGATACGACCGGGCGAACGGGATAATCGCTCTTCTGTCATTGTGGCTGCTGGCAATCGCAGCAGCGACGAAGATTCATTACGGCCTGTTCGCTGCCGTGGCCTTCGTCAAGCTCTGCGTCGATGCCATGAACTTTCTCCCTCGCCATGAGCGAACAAGATTCATGATGCTTGCCGCCGCATTGGCATCTATTTTTTCAGCTGCCTTCATCATATATTACATTCATCTCGAGATTCGGCATCTTCCCTACTACCCCCGCCCGATGTCCGAGAGATTTGCCAACGCCTTCGCGCTGTTCAATTCGAATTTTTCATTGCCGTTTCGAATTCTGGTGGTCGCAGGCCTAGCGGTAAGCCCGTTCGCGAAGGGCGTGCGATGGCTGGCGTTACCGTTGATCGTGGGCTTCCTGTCCTGGGCAAGCCTGTTCAGCTATGACTTGCGCAATCTGCTGGGAATGCTGCTGATAGCTGCTTTCATTCCGCTTTATGCATTGGTCCGCCGCTCCGCGGCCACAGCGGTCATTTCCAGCCAGCCGCGATGGGTGTTGCGGGACGGCTTCGTCGCGGCCGGCGCCGCCGTGCTCTGCGTCATCCTGACGCTGCCGCTGGCGATGAGTGACGAGAAATTGAAGCAACGCTTTGCCGACGAACAGATGCGCACGGGCCTGGGGATCGAGCTCACCGGACCAATGCGACAGTTGCTGAGCCGTGGCTGCACCGTGTTCACGGCGGAAGGCTATACGCTCACGATTTCGGCGCTGCAGCCGTTTCGGAAAAGAATCATCTTTTTCCATCCGTCCGAACCGTTCAGCGATCCGACGGAGAAAATGCTCGACGAACTGACCGGCTGCATCGGCATCTTGTATCTGATCAACGATACCCATCCGTCGATTCGGGAGCATATCGACAGGCTCGCAGACTCGGACGCCGACAGGAAAATCATAGAACACAACGGCCACCGGCTGCTGGCCTTGCGCCTGGCGCCCCCTGGCTTGCAGTGACCGACATCGATCCGGGAAGTCCGGAACATCTCTCAAAAGCTTGATTTATCCTGCCAATCACAGCATTAGAGGGGTGCTCCGCGCGTCGGGTCCCGGCCCCGCGGCCGGTCATCCGGATTGAACCTCGAATGCGCACGTTCCGATTGCAGGGAGATCCCGATTGCCGAACGTGATGCCCGACCGATCCATTGCGGTCGTGATCCCGTGTCACCGCACGCGGGACCAGATCATGGGCGTATTGGCGGCGGTACCCGCCCAATGCTCGCTGATTTACGTCATTGACGACAAATGTCCGCAGCAGACCGGCGAATTCGTTCAGCGCAGCAACACCGACCCTCGCGTGCGCGTCCTCTTTCACGAACACAACCAGGGCGTCGGCGGCGCCGTCATTACCGGCTACAGGCATGCCATCGCCGACGGTGCTATGGTGATCGTGAAGATCGATGGCGACGGGCAAATGGACCCGACGTTGCTCGATCATTTCGTGTCCCCCATTCTCGACGGCACCGCCGATTATACCAAGGGAAATCGTTTCTTCGACCTCGATCGCATCAACAGCATGCCGACGATCAGGATATTCGGTAACGCCGCGCTGTCATTCGCTACCAAGCTGTCGAGCGGCTACTGGAACATCTTCGACCCGACCAACGGCTATACCGCAATCCATGCCGGGATCGCCGCGCGGTTGCCACTGGACAAGTTGAGCAAGCGCTATTTCTTCGAGTCGGACATGCTTTTCCGTGTCAACCTGCTGCACGCATGCGTCGTCGATGTCCCCATGGATGCGAAATATGGCGACGAGACCAGCGGCCTGCGAATTGGCCGCGCCGCGTTCGAATTCCTGTCGAATAACGTCAAGAACTTCGTCAAACGCGTCTTCTATAATTATTTCTTGCGGGACTTTTCCCTGGCTTCGCTTGAACTCTTGTTTGGGTTGCCGATGTTTTTCTTCGGCAGCGCTTTCGGAGCCGTCAAATGGTGGCAATCTGCAACCCTCGGTCTGGAAGCCTCCCCGGGAACGGTTATGCTGGCCGCCCTCCCGATCCTGGCAGGCTTGCAGCTGCTGCTGGCGTTTGTCGGCTACGACATACGGTCGGTACCGACCCGCGCCGTGCATCCCCTCCTGATCGGCAAGACCCCGCGCAGCGCGTGAGCAGGCGTTCAGCATTCCGCGAAAAAATAAAGTTGGTGGAGAAATGTTCAGAAAGATTCTCGCAGCTCCGGAAATCGCGAAAGTCGATGTCGATTCGCTTACGCGGCTGCAATCGCACAAAGCCGTGCTGGACCGAAAGCCCATGCTGAGGGAAGTGTTTCAGGAAATCCACCGGTCCTTCCTGGAGCTCGACCGACAACATTTCATCGATACCGGCGGCATGCGTGTCGAATTGGGCGCGGGCGTCGCTCCCATTCGCGAAACCGATCCGGACGTGCTGGCAACGGATGTCGTCGATTCGCCGGACCTCGATCGGGTGCTGGACGCCCAGGCGATGGACCTGCCAGCAGACAGCGTGCATGCGCTATATGGTCAGAACTGCTTCCACCATTTCCCGGAACCGGCGCGTTTTTTCGACGAGGTGATCCGGGTCGTAAGGCCCGGTGGCGGGTTCATTCTGGTGGAGCCATATCACGGCCCGATTGCCGCTTTCCTGTTCAAACGAATGTTCAGCACGGAGGGATTCGACAAGGAGATGCCGGGGTGGAACGTCCCCATGGAGGGGCCGATGAACGGCGCCAATCAGGCGCTCAGTTACATCGTGTTCAATCGCGACAGGAAATTACTCGCGGATAGGTATCCCCAACTGGAAATCGTCTACCAGGCGCCGCTGTCGAACTATCTGCGCTATCTGTTGTCGGGCGGGCTCAACTTTCGCCAGCTTGCACCAAATGCGTTTATTCCGCTCCTCAAAGGCGTCGAGCGCCTGCTTTATCCAATACAGGGCTATCTGGCGCTTCATCACCTGATCGCGGTTCGGCGGAACTAGGAGCTCACATCCCCACCCAAACCTCCGATGGATGCGTAACCGCCCCCCGCCGCTTGCTCGCTATAACCGGCGCGAACGGTTATATCGGAAAGCGGCTGTGCGCGGCGGCAAGCGCTTCCGGCTGGTCTGTGCTTGCGCTGGCGCGCCGACCGTCCTTCGGCACGGATTACCGCCATGTGCCATACGATTTGGCGCGTCCACTGCCGGCCGATCAGCTTGCCGGCGTCAGCGCCGTC
>CALROE020000100.1:0-8269 GCA_943369715.1 Bradyrhizobium ivorense | reverse complement strand
CTACCTCCGGGAGCGGCTTCTGCTTGTCGGCCCAGTGCAGGGCGGTGTAGTCGAAGCCTTGCACGATGGTGGGTTTGACGACTTCGAAATAGGGCGAGATGTCGAAATCGCGCGGCATGTACAGCGATGAATCGCGGATATGCAGGATTTCGCGCCGGGCCTGCCTCGAGCCCGCGCGCGTGATCTTGGGCAGGATCGGATAGCGCACGGCATCGAACGCCTGCGCAATCAGCGCCGAGCAGATGATCTTGGTGGGATCGCCGGAACCGAACGCGATCATCCGCCGCCGCCAGCGCTGCGGGATGGGCAGCGGAATCAGGAAGCGCATCAGGTCGAGAATGTTCTTGGTGTCGTAGCCGAAGCCGATCCGGTTGATGGCGTAGCGGCACACCGTGGTGCGGTCTTCGTAACTGAGGCCGACCGGACGGCACAGTCTTGTGTGATAGGGAAAATATTTCGACAGCGGCGCCGAGGTCACGCCCTCGCCGATATTGGCCTCGATCAGGACGTGCGGCTCGCCATCGTCTTCGGCCGCGCCGTCGATCGGGCCGACGAAGAGCGCGGCATGCGACCAGGTCGATTGCGTCAGGTATTTGATCATGCCGGAAACCCGGTTGTTGCCCTCGACCAGCAAGACGTCGCCGGGCTCCATGATGCCGCGCAGATGTTCGGGATCGCTCGGCGTGAACGGCTCATAGCCCGGCACCTCCTTCTGAAGGTACCCCGCGATCCATTGGCCTACGGTATCGAGCACGACACCCATGATTGTTCCCCCCGGCGGCCTTTCTGACCATTCTTTGTGTGCCGCAATCATGGTCGCAAGCCGTTGCAATTTAGTTCATGAACGGGAGCGATCAATCATGATTGATTCACCATGACGGTTGCCGCGCGCGCGCGGATGCGGCAAGTTCGCCGGATGTTCTCGCTTTTCTAAAAGTTCCGGAAACCATGACATGACAATGACGCGTCGGGATTTGCTGTCGGCTGCCGCGGCGCTTGCCGCGGTGCCGGCCTTCGGCGCCCGCGCATGGGCCGCGCCGCTGCCGCGCGAGGCCGACATTGTCGTGATCGGCGCCGGAGCTGCCGGCATATCGGCGGCGCGCCGCGTCATGGCGGCGAACCGGAAGGTCATTGTGCTGGAGGCATCGGGTCAGATCGGCGGCCGCTGCCTCACCGATACCGCGACATTCGGCGTGCCGTTCGATCGCGGCGCGCGCTGGATGTACAATCCCGACAGCAATCCGATGATCAGACTCGCGCGGACAGCGGGGCTTGACGTCGCGACCGCGCCTGCGGGTCAGAAAATCCGCATCGGCCGCCGCAATGCGCGGGCCGGAGAAACCGAGGAATTTCTCGCCACCATGGTGCGCGCCAACCGCGCCATCGACGAAGGCTCCCGCGGCAAGGCCGACGTCGCTTGCGCGTCCGTGCTGCCGAAGGACCTCGGCATCTGGGCGGGGGCCGCCGAGTTCGTGCTCGGCGCCGGTTTTGCGGGCAAGGATCTGAAAGAACTCTCCGCGATCGACAAGGCCCGCGCGCAGGACCGCAATGCCGCGTTGGCCTGCCGGCAGGGCATGGGCGCGCTGATCGCCAGGCTCGGCGAGCAGGTTCCGCTGGCGCTGTCGACGCCGGCGAGCCGTGTCAGCTGGAGCAACCGCGATGTCACGGTGGAGACGCCCTCCGGCAAGATCGTCGCGCGCGCCGCCATCGTCACGGTGTCGAGCAACGTGCTGGCCACCGGCGGTATCAAGTTCACACCCGACATTCCGAAGCGCCAGCTCGATGCCGCGGCAAAACTGGGCCTCGGCAGCCTCGATCGCGTCGCGCTGCAGCTGCAGGGCAATCCGCTCGGGCTCGGCCGCGACGACATCATCATCGAGCAGAGCGATTCGACACGGACCGCGCTGCTGCTGGCGAATATCGCGGGATCGTCGTTGTGCTCGATCGATGTCGGAGGCTCATTTGGCCGCGATCTCTCCGCGCAGGGCGAGGCGGCCATGGTGGCCTTCGCGAAGGAATGGCTGACAAAACTGTTCGGCAGCGAGGTCGCCGCCGCCGTGAAGAAATCCAGCGCGACGCGTTGGAACGCGGCCCCGTTCACGCTGGGCGCGATGTCATCGGCCGCGCCGGGCGGGCAGGGATCGCGCAAGGTCCTGACCGAGCCGTTCGGCTGCATGTTCCTGGCGGGCGAGGCCACCCACGAAACCCTGTGGGGTACCGTCGACGGCGCCTGGGAAAGCGGCGAGCGCGCGGCGGAAGCGGCGCTGCGCCGGATCGGCGCGCTGAAGGATGAGCCG
Organism: Bradyrhizobium ivorense; assembly: GCA_943369715.1. Lineage (GTDB taxonomy): Bacteria > Pseudomonadota > Alphaproteobacteria > Rhizobiales > Xanthobacteraceae > Bradyrhizobium > Bradyrhizobium ivorense_A. Next base: position 5,972 of record CALROE020000100.1, on the reverse strand, counting down.
GCGGCGCCGGCGCGGAAGCCGCGGCGCCGCACGGCGCCCGCGAAGCCTCCGGGAGCGCCCGCCCTTTGATTCCATCAAGGCCGAAGGCGCTGATCTCGTGGTCGAGCGGCAAGGACAGCGCGTTCGCGCTGCATGACATCAGGCAATCGGGCGAATTCGACGTGGTCGGCGCATTGACCACGGTGACCGAGACGTTCGAGCGGGTGTCGATCCACGGCGTGCGCCGGGAAATCCTGCTCGCACAACTCGACGCCGCGGGCCTGCCGCCGCGCATCGTGCCGATCCCATACCCCTGCCCGAACGAGGTCTACGAAGCGCGGATGGGCGACGCCGTCGCGCAAGCGGTGCGGGACGGCATCACTCACATCATCTTCGGCGATCTCTACCTTGCCGATATCCGCGCCTATCGCGAAGCGAAGCTCGCGGGCACCGGGATCACGCCGGTGTTTCCCCTGTGGCAGCGGCCGACCCTGCCGCTGGCGCATGCGATGATCGAAAGCGGACTCGAGGCGTATCTCGCCACTGTCGATCTGAAGCACCTGCCGGCGGAATTCGCGGGGCGCAAGTTCGATCGGAAATTGCTGGTGGATCTGCCTGTGGGTGTCGACGCCTGCGGCGAGAACGGCGAGTTTCACACCTGCGTGGTGGCGGGACCGATCTTTTCGCGGCGCCTTCCGGTTGTGACCGGCGATCGCGTCGAGCGCGATGGCTATGCCTATTGCGATCTGGTGCTGGAGTATTGACGACAATATCGCGATATGCGATATTGTCGCATGAAGCCGATTGCCTTCACCCCGACGAGCGCTCGTCAGTGGGCAAAGCTCTCACCTGACGTTCGCAGCCGAATCGACAGGCGGCTTACGGAATTTGCGACGATTGGTCATGGTGACGTGAAGCGCCTCAAGGGGCGCGATGATATGCGGCTTCGTGTCGGTGACTGGCGACTGATCTTCTATGAAGAGCAGGGAACGATCGTCGTGTCCGCCGTGGGACATAGGCGAGAAATATATGACTGAGAGGACCTCATGAGTGTTCGATTTCAGAAAACGCCGCGTGGTGAGGTCGCAATCCTTCCGAGAAAGGACTACGAGCTTTTGGTCGCAAAGGCTTCCGAAGCGGATGAGGATGCGGGCACGGCGCGCATCGTAGCGCGAGCGCGCAAGGAAATTGCGAGCGGTGGTCCGCTGCTGCCTAAAGGCGTTGTCGATCGTATCGCCAATGGAGAAAACCCGGTGCGGGTTCTGCGCGAATGGCGCGACGTCACCCAAATGTATCTCTCGTTCAAGACAAACCTAAGCCAAGGCTATATATCGGATATCGAAAATGGCCGACGGACAGGTACGGCGGCGGCACTCGGGCTTATTGCTAACGTCTTGAGGGTGCCGCTTGAGTTGCTTGTCCAATAGAGTTGAAGCGAGTTGAACCTCACCGAAGCACCCCATCCAGCGCCGGCAGGCCAATGACGACAGCCGCCGCGATCAGGGCGTAGCAGATGGCGCGGAACAGGGTCTCGCTGGCGCGGCCGAACAGCTGGGCGCCGATCAGTACGCCGATCGCATAGACCGGGCCGACCAGCAGCGAGAACCGGATCGCCTCTGACGTGATCAGCCCGGTCAGCGAATAGCTCACCGCCGAGAAGAAGTCGGAAGCGGCGAAGAACAGCAGGATGTTGGCGCGGGCGATCACCGTTGCGACCGGGCGGCCGAGCCAGTAACCGACGATCGGCGGCCCGCCGGTCTGCGCCAGCCCGCTGCAGAAACCCGACAGGCCGCCAATGCCGATCGAGATCGCCGCATGGTCCTTGCCGCGATAACGCCAGCCGGACAGCAGCAGCAACAACAGCGCGAATACGAAGCCGGAGATGATCCAGCGCGTCGTCACCGGGTCGAGCCGGCTCAGGAAGTAAGTTCCGATCGGCACGCCGATCAGCGCGCCGAACACCATGACGGAGGTGGCCTTGCGGTCGGCCTGCTTCCACGCATTCGGAATCAGCGGCAAGGCCGCAATGAAATCGATGATGAGCAGAACCGCCGCGACCAGTTGTGGCGCCGCCATGCTGCTGGCCAGCGGCATGAAGATCAGCGCGGAGCCGAAGCCGGAAAACCCGCGCGCCGTTCCCGACACGAAGGCGATCGCGCAGATGGCGATCGCCGTATTGATGCTGACGTCGGTCGGAATGAGCCCGATAAGGCTCATGCTCCAAGTATTCCGAGCATGATGTGATCCGAAAACCGCTTCACACTTTTCGGCGTCATGCTCGCAAACTGCCGCCGGTCTTCTTCGTCACTTCAGCCACGATTTTGGCGGCGACCGCCTCGATCTCCTGATCGGTCAGGGTTTTTTCGCGCGGCTGGATCGTCACCGCAATCGCGACCGACTTCTTGCCGTCGTCGATGCCCTTGCCTTCGTAGACGTCGAACACGGTGACATCGGTGATCAGCTTCTTGTCGACGCCCTGCGCCGCGCGCACGATATCGCCCGACTTGACGGCGCGATCGACGATGAAGGCAAAGTCGCGCGATACCGGCTGGAACGCCGAGAGTTCGATGACGGCCCTGGCACGGGTCGGCTTCACCTTGGCGGCCGGGATGCGGTCCAGAATCACCTCGAACGCGACCATCGGTCCGTCGGCGCCGAGCTGCTCCAGCACGCGCGGATGCAGCTCGCCGAAATAGCCCAGCACATTCTGCGGACCGATCTGGATGGTGCCGGAACGTCCGGGATGCAGCCAGCTGGCGCCGCCGGGCACTACCTGCAGCGCCTGCATCGGCGCGCCGGCGCCGGCCAGCACCGCGAACGCGTCAGCCTTGGCGTCCAGCGCATCCGCCGTGGCCGAGCCGGACCAGTGCCGTCCCATGCCCTTCGAGGATGCGAAGCCGTGACGAACGCCTGACGCAGCGACCAGTTGATCCTCCGGTCTGTCACCCCTGAAGACCTGACCGACCTCGAACAACGCCACGTCCGGCAGGCCGCGGTTGGAGTTGGCCTGAACGGCGGCGATCAGGCCTGGCAGCAGGCTCGGCCGCATGTCGGACTGATCGGACGCGATCGGATTGGCGAGCTCGAGTTCGGGCTGCCCGCCGCCGAACAATTCGGCCGAGGGCTTTGCGATGAACGACCACGTCACCGCCTCGATCATGCCGCGCGCGGCCAGCGCGCGCTTGGCGCGGCGGGTGCGCAGCTGGATCGGGCTGAGGATCGGCTTGCGCGGCGCATCGCCGCGATCGAACGGCGTCATCGGCACCTGGTCGACGCCGATGATGCGCACGATTTCCTCGACGATATCCGCCTTGCCGTGCACGTCGGAGCGCCACGACGGCACCGCGATCTTCACCACAGCGCCGCTGCCGGCCACCATGAAGCCGAGATGGCCGAGAATGCGCCTGACTTCGCCGAGCGGCACCTCGATCGCCGCCAGCCGCTTGATCTCGCTGAGCGGAAAATCGATGATCTTGTCTTCGCCGTAGGTCTTGCCGACCACGACGTTTTCCGACGGCGTGCCGCCGCACAATTCCATCACCAGCTTGGTGGCCAGCTCCAGCCCCGGCACCATGAAAGCCGGATCGACGCCGCGCTCGAAGCGATAGCGGGCGTCGGAATTGATGCCGAGCTTGCGGCCGGTCTGGGCGATGTTGATCTCGTTCCACAGCGCCGATTCGATCAGCACGTCCGATGTGTTCTCGTCGCAGCCGGAGGCTTCGCCGCCCATGATGCCGGCCAGCGATTCGACGCCGTGCTCGTCCGCGATGACGCAGATGCCGGGGTCGAGCGTGTAGCTGCGGCCGTCCAGCGCCAGCAGCGTCTCGCCGTCGCGGGCGCGGCGCACCACCAGATTGCCCTTCACCTTCGCCGCATCGAACACATGCAGGGGACGGGCGCGGTCATAGGTCATGAAGTTGGTGATATCGACCAGCGCATTGATCGGCCGTAAGCCGATCGAGGTCAGGCGCTGCTGCAGCCATTCCGGCGACGGGCCATTCTTGACGCCGCGCACCAGCCGCAGGGCAAAGCCCGGACACAGCGCGGCGTCCTCGACCGTCACCTTCACCGGGCAGGGGAACTCGCCCTTGATCGGCTTGATCCCGGGGTCCTTGAATTTACCCATGTCGGCGGCGGAGAGGTCGCGGGCGATGCCATGCACGCCGGTGCAATCCTGCCGGTTCGGCGTCAGGTTGATCTCCAGCACGGGATCGCCGATCCCGGCCCATGCGGCATAGCCTTTGCCGACAGGCGCATCAGCCGGCAGCTCCATGATGCCGTCGTGATCCTCGGAGATCTGCAGTTCGGCGGCCGAGCACAGCATGCCGCGGCTTTCGACGCCCCGAATGGTGCCGATGCCGAGCGTGATGTTCTTGCCGGGAATGAAGGTGCCGGGCGGCGAGAACACACTGATGAGGCCAGCGCGCGCATTCGGCGCGCCGCATACCACCTGTACAGGTGCTGCACCATCGCCGGTGTCGACCATACACACCCTCAAGCGATCCGCGTTCGGATGCTGCTCGGCCGAAATCACCCGCGCGATCGTGAACGGCGCCAGCGCCCTGGCCTTGTCGTCGATGCTCTCGACCTCGAGACCGATCATGGTGAGCTTGTCGGCGAGCTTTTCCAGCGGCTCGTCGGTGTCGAGATGTTCCTTCAGCCAGGAGAGGGAGAACTTCACGTGCTCAATCCTCCGGCCAGCGTCGGGACGTCGAGCGGCTTGAAGCCGTAATGGCTGAGCCAGCGCGCGTCGCTGTCGAACAGCTGTCGCAGGTCCGACATGCCGTATTTCAGCATCGCGATGCGGTCGATGCCCATGCCCCAGGCAAAACCCTGATAGACGTCGGGATCGATGCCGCAGGCGCGCAGCACGTTCGGGTGCACCATGCCGCAGCCGAGAATCTCCAGCCAGTCCTCGCCCTCGCCGAAGCGGATCTCGCCCTTGTCGCGGCGGCACTGGATATCGACTTCCAGCGACGGCTCGGTGAAGGGAAAGAACGACGGCCGGAACCGCATGTTGATGTGGTCGACCTCGAAGAACGCCTTGCAGAACTCGTGCAGGATCCATTTGAGGTGGCCGAGATGCGAGCCCTTGTCGATCACGAGGCCCTCGACCTGGTGAAACTGCGGCGTGTGGGTGGCGTCGGAATCGATGCGGTAGGTGCGGCCCGGACAGACGATCCGGATCGGCGGCTGCTGGGTCAGCATGGTGCGCACCTGCACCGGCGAGGTGTGGGTGCGCAGCAGCATGCGCGAGCCATCCTCCTTCGGATTGAAAAAGAAGGTGTCGTGCATCTCGCGCGCCGGATGCCCCTCGGGGAAGTTCAGCGCGGTGAAATTGTACCAGTCGGTCTCGATATCGGGACCTTCGGCGATGGCGAAGCCCATGTCGGCGAAGATCGTGGTCAGCTCGTCCATCACCTGGCTGAGCGGATGAATCCGGCCCTGCTCGGCGGCGGTCTCGCGCAGCGGCAGCGTGACGTCGATGGTCTCGGAGGCCAGCCGCGCATCGAGCGCCGCGGATTTCAGGATGTCGCGGCGCGCGGTCAGCGCCTGGGTCACGGTATCCTTGGCAAGGTTGATCGCCGCGCCCTGCGTCTTGCGCTCTTCCGGCGACATCTTGCCGAGCGTCGAGAGCAGCGCGGAGATCGAGCCCTTCTTGCCGAGCGCTGCGACGCGCACCGCCTCGATGGCGGTTTCATCGCTGGCGGCGGCGATCTGGCTGAGAATCTGGGATTCGAGGGTCGTGAGGTCGGTCATGGCAATCCCTTTTGACTAGGATGCTAAGCCGATGCTCCTAGCCCGTCATGCCCGGGCTTGTCCCGGGCATCCACGTCTTACTGTGGTTTCGCGAGAGAAGACGTGGATGGCCGGGTCATCTAGTGCGAAGACGTGCTTCGCACTTTTACCCGGCCATGACGACTTCTGATGCTGCGCAGCAGAACCGAGGGAGGACGGCTTACGCCGCCAGCGCGGCCTTGGCCTTTTCGGCG
>CALROE020000099.1:0-8302 GCA_943369715.1 Bradyrhizobium ivorense | reverse complement strand
CGAGCAGGCGGATGTCGTTGGCGATCTTGAACAGCGCGGTCGCCACCGAATTGATGGCGCCGTGCACGAACACATAGGCGTCATTGGCAGCCAGCGCCTCGAACTTGTTGGGCGCGCTGGTGAACGGCAGTCTTGTGATCCTGGCGGCGTGCCTGGCGAACAGTTTGGCGAATTTCGGCTTCGAGTTGAGGCCGGTGCCGACCGCGGTGCCGCCCTGCGCCAGCGGGTAAAGATCCTTCACCGCTGTCCGCAGCCGCGCGATGCCGCTCTCGACCTGCGCGGCGTAGCCGGAAAATTCCTGGCCGAGCGTCAGCGGCGTCGCGTCCTGGGTATGGGTGCGGCCGATCTTGACGATACGCGCGAACGCCTTTTCCTTTTTGCGCAGCGCGCGGAGCAGTTCGCTCAACGCCGGAATGAGATCGGCGATGATGCGTGTCGCGGCGGCGATGTGCATCGCGGTCGGGAACGAGTCGTTCGACGACTGGCTCATATTGACGTGATCGTTGGGATGAACCGGCTTCCTGGTGCCGAGTTCGCCGCCAAGCAGTTCGCTGGCGCGATTGGCGATCACCTCGTTGAGGTTCATGTTGGTCTGGGTGCCGGAGCCGGTCTGCCAGACCACCAGCGGAAAATGATCGTCGAACTTGCCCTCGATCACCTCGCGCGCGGCGCGGACGATGACGCGGGCGCGGCGGGCGTCAAGCAGCCCCAGTTCGCGATTGGTTTCCGCGGACGCCAGCTTGACGATGCCGAGCGCGCGGATGATGTCCATCGGCATCCGGTCGCGGCCGATGCGGAAATTGTGTCTGCTGCGTTCGGTCTGCGCGCCCCAATAACGGTCCGAGGAAACTTCGATCGGACCGAAGCTGTCGGTCTCGCTGCGGGTGGATTTGGAACGCGATGGTGCTTTCGACCGAGCCATCCGGGATATCCATTGCGCGAAGGCGTTGTGGATTACTTCTTGCGGAAGCGATCCAGCCGCACCACCTCGGCGCCCTCGCTCGGCCTGGCCGGCTCGTCCTTGGTCTCGGCGGCCGGTGCCGGAACGGGCAGGGCGGAGGGAGCGGGGACGGCCGGAAGGCTGGCCACCGGCGTCTCGGCTGCCGCGTCGGCGGGCTCGAACTGCAGGCCGAACTGAACAGACGGGTCGAAGAAGCTCTTGATCGAGTTGAAGGGGACCACCAGTCGCTCCGGAATGCCGCCGAACGACAGGCCGACTTCGAAGCGGTCTTCGGTCACCACCAGGTCCCAGAACTGGTGTTGCAGGATGACGGTCATTTCCTCCGGATACTGCGCCAGCAGCCGCGGCGACAGCTTCACGCCGTCGGCGGTGGACAGGAAGGTGATGAAGAAATGATGCTCTCCGGGCAGGCCGTGCTCGGCGGCGTCGGTCAAAACGCGGCGCAGCACCCCGCGCAACGCGTCACGCGCCAGCACGTCGTATCGGATATGATCGGTCGCCATTATCAGGTCCTGTCACGTTCAAAGGTATTTTGCGGATCGGCTGCGCAGCCTCTAGTGCCCCGACTCGCCTGTTCCAACCATGCTACCCCGACGGCGGGCCGAGGTCAGCAGCCGTTGCCGCCGATGGCGGAAATTCCAGCAAATCATTCCAACAGCAGGCAAATCAACTGAAGTGGAGCCTTCGGTTGCCAGCTGCCTCCAAACCTGCCCAGCGGAGCGACGGCAATTATATTCATTTCCGGGGCCGACCAACCGGCAGCCTCGATATAGGAGGCAAATGCCCGGAAAAACAGAGCCGGAATGGGACATCTGGAGCTGGAACGGAGTTCAGGGCGGCAAGACTGCCTGAACAGGGGTTGGCCTTGACCGAGCCGCCGTTCTAAATCTCTGACATGCCTCCGGATTCGCAGCCGGCCGCCTTGCCGGCGCCGGAACTCCAGCCGCTCCCAGCGCCGACCCCGCCGGGGTTGCTCGAGCTGTTTGTCGCGTTTGCCAAAATGTCGCTGGCCGGCTTCGGCGGCGTGCTGGTCTGGGCGCGGCGCAGCATCGTCGACCAGCACCGCTGGATGACGGCGGACGAATTCAACGAGACCTTCGCACTGTGCCATTTTCTGCCCGGGCCCAATATCGTCAACCTCAGCGTGGTGTTCGGGTCCCGCTTTCGCGGCATTCCCGGTGGCATCGCGGCCTTCGCCGGGCTGGTCGGACCGCCGGTGGTGATCGTCACCATCCTGGCGGCGCTCTATGCCCGCTACGGCGAAATCGATGCCCTGCGGCGCATTCTGGCCGGGGTATCCAGCGTGGCCGTCGGCCTGCTGATGGCGGTGGTGCTGCGCATGATGATGCCCCTGATCAGGAAGCGCGACCTGGTCGGACTGCTGATCCTGGCCGCGGTGTTCATCGCCATCGGCCTGCTGCGGCTGCCGCTGCCGGCGGTGTTGCTGGTGGCCATCCCGCTCAGCATCGCCATCACCCTTGTCATGCGGCGGCGGGTCGCCGCATGAATTCGGACCCCAATCCGATCTGGACCCTGGCCTGGACCTTCGGGCTGATGTCGTTGTTCGCGGTCGGGGGCGCCAATGCCGCCATTCCGGAAATGCACCGGGTGGCGGTCGAGGTTCACCACTGGATGACGGACAAGCAATTCGCCGACGTGTTCGCGATATCGCAGATGTCGCCGGGACCGAATGTGCTGATCGTGACCCTGATCGGCTATTCCGTCGCCGGAGTTGCAGGCGCGCTGGTTGCAACGCTGGCGATGTGCGGACCGACCGCCATCGTTGCCTATTATGTGAGCCGCTTGCTGGCGCGGTCGACTCAGTCGCGCTGGCCTGCCATTATCCAGGCGGCCTTGGTACCGCTGTCAATCGGGCTGATGGGCGCCAGCGGCCTGATCTTGGCGGTGACTTCGAACCGGACCTGGGCTGCCGCCCTGGTCACCGTCGCCGCCGCGGCACTGGCCTTTGCCACCCGGCTCAATCCGTTCTGGATGCTGCTGGCCGGGGGGTGTTTGGGTTTCGCTGGCGTTATCTGATGAAAATCGGTAGGCAGGTTCGCCGGACCGGCATCAGGGCCATCCAAAGATAGAATGGGCGTCAAGCCTGTGCGGGGGAGTGAGACGATGAGTGATACGCCGAGTCATGGACCGGTCAAATATATCATGCCGAAATGGATACGCGGTCCGCAGGATTTCGTCGGCGGACTGGCGATGGTTGCCATCGCGGTATTCGCGTTGTGGGCATCGAGCGACCTGCAGGGCATGCGCGGATTTTCATTCGGGGCCGGAACCGCGCCCCGGATGTTCGCCTACCTGCTGCTCGGGCTCGGCATCGCGGTGACGATCGTCGGGCTGATCGCCGACGGCGAACATATTACCACCTATGCGTGGCGTGGCCCGCTGTTCGTCTCGCTGGCCATTCTGTCCTTTGCGGCCACGATTCGGCCGATGGGGCTGATTTTCTCGGCATTCACCAGCTTCATCATCTCGGCGATGGGCACGCCGGAAACGAAATGGAAGCAAACCATCATCGTCGGCATTTGCCTGACGACCTTCTGCAGTCTGTTGTTTCCCTACGCGCTGGGTCTGCCGTTGCAGATGCTGCCGAAATTTATGATCCGGTGAGGGTGTGATGGGAGAGGTCTTTTCAAATCTTGGGCTCGGCTTCGGTGTCGTATTCCAGTTGGTGCAGTGGACGCCTGCATTTCTAGGCGGCATGTCGATTCCGATTCCGGTCAATATCCTGCTGTGCCTGATCGGTGCGCTGGTCGGCACCCTGGTCGGTGTGCTGCCGGGCATCGGCACCATTGCCACGGTGGCCATGCTGCTGCCGATCACCTTCGGTCTGCCGCCGGTCGGCGCGCTGATCATGCTCGCCGGCATCTACTACGGCGCGCAGTATGGCGGCTCGACCACCTCGATCCTGGTCAATATTCCCGGCGAGGCGGGTTCGGTGGTGACCGCGCTCGACGGCTTCCAGATGGCCAAGCAGGGCCGCGCGGGTCCGGCGCTGGCGATTGCAGCGATCGGTTCGTTCTTTGCGGGCTGCGTCGCGACCGTGCTGATCGCGGTGCTCGGCGCGCCGCTGACCAAGCTCGCGCTGGCCTTCGGGCCCGCCGAATATTTCTCGCTGATGGTGCTCGGCCTGATCTTCGCCGTGGTGCTTGCCAAGGGCTCGGTGCTGAAGGCGATCGCGATGATCGTGTTCGGCCTGTTGCTGTCGATGGTCGGGTCCGACATCGAGACCGGCGCGTCGCGGATGGCGTTCAACATCCCGGAACTGGCTGACGGCCTCGGCTTTGCCACTGTCGCGATGGGGCTGTTCGGCTTCGCCGAAATCATCCGCAATCTCGATGCCGGCGGTGAAAGCGACCGCCAGCTGGTGCAGCAGAAGGTCACCGGCCTGATGCCGACCAAAAAGGACCTGAAGGATTCCGCCCCGGCGATCCTGCGCGGCACGGTGCTGGGATCGATCCTCGGCATCCTGCCGGGCGGCGGCGCGGTCATCGCATCGTTCGCGGCCTATACGATGGAAAAGAAGCTGTCGAAGCATCCGCAGAAGTTCGGCCGCGGCACGATCGAAGGTGTCGCGGCGCCGGAAAGCGCCAACAATGCCGGCGCCCAGACTTCGTTCATCCCGCTTCTGACCCTTGGGATCCCGCCCAATGCGGTCATGGCGCTGATGGTCGGCGCCATGACCATCCACGGCATCACCCCGGGTCCCCAGGTGATGACCAACCAGCCGGCCCTGTTCTGGGGCATGATCGCCTCGATGTGGGTCGGCAACCTGATGCTGCTGATCATCAACCTGCCGCTGGTCGGGATCTGGGTGCGGCTGTTGCGCGTGCCGTATCGCCTGATGTTCCCGTCGATCGTGGTGTTCTGCTCGATCGGCATCTATTCGGTGAACAACGCGCCGACCGACGTGTTGCTGGCGGGCGCATTCGGGCTGCTCGGCTACTGGCTGATCAAGCACGATTTCGAGCCGGCGCCGTTGCTGCTCGGCATGGTGCTCGGACCCCTGATGGAAGAGAACCTGCGTCGCGCTCTGCTGATCTCGCGCGGCGACTGGACGGTGTTCGCCACCCGTCCGCTTTCGGCGGTGCTGATGGCGATCGCCGCGTTCCTGCTGGTGCTGGCGGTACTGCCGTCGCTGCGCAAGAAGCGCGACGAGGTGTTCGTGGAGTCCGAGAACTGACAGGGAACTGACATGCGTCGGAGCGCCGCATCCCGGAGTCTGGTTTCGGGAGCGGCGCTATGTGACTAAGTGCGGGCCGGCGCATACCGGCCTCCTTCCAACTGGCTTTTTTGCGAGGTCAATCTGATGAATCTGTACAGTCGCATGCTGGCGGCCGGTGGTCTGGCCGTACTCGCCGTTCTCGGCGCGGTTCCCGCGCAGGCCCAGGCGCCGGCCTATCCGACCCGCTCCATCACCATGATCGTGCCGTTCGCGGCCGGCGGTCCGACCGATGTCATCGCGCGCATCGTCAGCGGGCATATGCAGCAGACGCTCGGCCAGAGCATCATCATCGAGAACGTGGTCGGCGCCGGCGGCACCACCGCCACCACGCGCGCCGCGCGCGCCGCCAATGACGGCTATACGCTGATAACAGGACATATGGGCACCCACGCGGCGTCGGTGCCGCTGTATCCCAAGCTCGCCTATCATCCCGAAAAGGATTTCGAACCGGTCGCGCTGCTGGCCGGAACCCCGATCCTGATCCTGGCGAAAAAGGACTTTGCGCCGAAGGATCTCAAGGAATTCGTCGCCTACGTGAAGGCCAATGCCGACAAGGTCAACGCGGCGCATGCCGGCGTGGGCTCGGTCTCGCATGTGTCCTGCGAGCTCTTGAATTCGGTCCTCGACATCAAGCCGGTCGGCGTTCCCTTCAATGGTACGGGTCCGGCGATGAATGCGCTGGTCGGCGGTCAGGTCGACTACATGTGTGACCAGATCGTCAATGCCGTGCCGCAGATCAAGGGCGGCACCATCAAGGCCTATGCGATCGCGACCCCCGAGCGCAATCCGTCGTTGCCGGACCTTCCGACCACCAAGGAAGGCGGTCTGCCCGCCTTCCAGGCCCAGGCCTGGAACGCGATCTTCGCGCCGAAGGGAACTGCGCCTGAGATCATCGCCAAGCTCAACGCGGCAGTGGTCAAGGCGCTGGACGATGAAACCGTCCGCAAGCGCCTGCTCGATCTCGGCAGCGTCATTCCGCCGGTTGCCGAACGCGCGCCCGCTTCGCTGGCGGCTCTGGTGAAGAGCGAAATCGCCAAGTGGACCCCGGTGGTCAAGCCGGCCAACTGATCCGCGCTCACGAAATCGGTACCGGCCGGCTGCCCTGCATTGCGTTAGTTTAATGTTGGCGGCGGCCGGTCTTGATTTAGGCTGACCGCGTTTCATCTGAGGCGAGGCATCATGATCCGATTTCCCCTGATGGCCGGCTTGATCCTGCTTGCAGGCGCAGCCATTGCCCAAACCCCCTATGCCGGGATGCAGGCGCGTCCGATCAAGGCGCTGTCGGAACAGCAGGTGGCGGACCTCGGCGCCGGTCGCGGCATGGGACTGGCGCTGGCGGCCGAATTGAACGGCTATCCCGGCCCGTCCCATGTTCTGGAACTGGCGGACAAGCTCGATCTGACGGCGGATCAGCGCGCCAGCGTGCAGCGTCTGTTCGATTCCATGAAGATGGAGGCGGTGCCGCTCGGCTCAAGACTCATCGAGCAGGAAGCCGAACTGGACCGGCAGTTTGCCGACCGCATCGTGACCCCGGAAAGCCTGAAAGCCTCCACGGCAGCGGTGGCCACCACGCAAGGCGCCTTGCGCGAAGCCCATCTCAAATATCACCTCTCAACCTCGGCCCTGCTCACCCCGGGCCAGATGCGGCGCTATGCCGAACTGCGCGGATATGGCGGCAAGCGGATGCATCATCACCATTGAGCCCGCTTCCGTGATCGGGGTCAGACGGAGAAGACGGCTTCCTGGCCCTTGCCGAAGGCGACCCGGAACTACATTTTTCCGGGTATAAACGCGGTTGCGAGCCGAATCGCCGTGTCGATCGGCCGGTCCGGCCGCTAAGAGTGGTTTTTCCCGGATGAACAGCCCGTCGCCATGAATCAGTACCACGACCTGCTCGAACGGATTCTCTCGGACGGCGCGGAGAAGCAGGACCGCACCGGCACCGGTACGCTGTCGATCTTCGGCCACCAGATGCGCTTCAACCTGGCCGCCGGCTTTCCGATGCTGACCACCAAGAAGCTGCCGCTGAAATCGATCATCCACGAGTTGTTGTGGTTCCTCAAAGGCGACACCAACATCAAATATCTCAAGGAGAACGGCGTTTCGATCTGGGACGAGTGGGCCGATGCCAATGGCGACCTCGGCCCGGTCTACGGATCGCAGTGGCGCTCGTGGCCGGCGCCGGACGGCCGCCACATCGACCAGATCGCCAATGTCATCGACATGATCAAGCGCAATCCGGATTCGCGGCGCCTGATCGTGACCGCGTGGAACCCGGCCGAAATCGACAGGATGGCGCTGCCGCCGTGCCATTGCCTGTTTCAGTTCTGGGTCGCGAACGGCAAATTGTCGTGCCAGCTCTATCAGCGTTCCGCCGACGTGTTTCTCGGCGTGCCCTTCAACATCGCCTCCTATGCGCTGCTGACGATGATGGTGGCGCAGGTCACCGGCCTGAAGCCCGGTGATTTCGTTCACTCGTTCGGCGACACCCACCTTTACGTCAATCACCTCGATCAGGCACGGCTGCAACTGACGCGTCCGACGCGACCGCTGCCCACCATGAAGATCAATCCCGACGTGAAGGACATCTTCGCCTTCCGCTACGAAGACTTCGTGCTCGAAGGCTACGACCCGCACCCGCATATCAAGGCCGAGGTGGCGGTGTGATCGCGACCGCCAATGCCCGTCCGGAAATCTTCCTTATCGCCGCGGTCGCCGAGAACGGCGTGATCGGTGCGGACGGCGCCATTCCATGGCGGCTGAAGTCCGACATGCAGCGCCTGAAGGCGATGACGCTGGGCAAGCCGGTGGTGATGGGGCGCAAGACCTTCATATCGCTGCGCAGGCCACTTCCCGGGCGCACCAATATCGTCGTTACCCGCGACGCCAACTTTCGCGCCGAAGGCGCCGTGGTGACGACGTCGTTCGACGCCGCCCATGCGGTCGCGACCGGCGATGCGCTGCGGCGTTTCGCCACTGATATCGCCGTGATCGGTGGCGCCGAAATCTACGCGCAATGGATGGATCGGGCCGACCGGCTGGAAATTACCGAAGTTCACGCCCGCCCGGAGGGCGATACCTTTTTCGCCGCCATCGATCCC
>CALROE020000098.1:0-8408 GCA_943369715.1 Bradyrhizobium ivorense | reverse complement strand
ACAGCTTCATTCCGGCGGTGTTTCAGTATTCGAGCGGCGCGGCCGCCAGCCCCGGCTATGAGATAGAGCGCGTGCGCTTCGACAAAATGCCGCCCTTGGCCGAGGGTTTTGCGCTGATCAAGCAATATATCGAGGCGGCGGGACGGCCGCTGACCTCGTTCTGCGCCTGCGAGTTGCGCTCGCCGGCGGCGTTCACCGAGGACGGTTTCCTCAAGTTCAACCAGCACTACGTCAAGACGCTGGCGGAATGGGGCCTGTTCGATGGAACGACCAATCCGGTGGCGCGCAGCAATGTCTGTCCGGAGATCGATCCGCCGGCCGAGCCGTCATTCTTCGCCTTCTCGTTCACCCGCCCGAGCGGCAACCCCAGCCCGAGTTTCGTCATCGCCGGCGGCGCCGAATCCCGCGATGGACCCGGCACTTATCCCGAGCGCACCGTGCGCTACCGCGACGTCAGCCCGGACGGATTGAAGGAAAAGGTCCGCTTCACTGTCGCCTCGATGGAAAGCCGCCTCGGCGCCTTCGGCTTCGGCTGGAAGGACACCACGGCGGCGCAAGCCTACACCGTGCACGACTTTCATCCCGTCATTGCGGATGAACTGGTCCGCCGAGGCGTGATGCGCTCCGGCCTGATCTGGCATTTTGCCCGCCCGCCGGTGATCGATCTCGAATACGAGATGGATTGCCGACGGGTGCTGCGGGAGACGGTGATCTAGGCGGCTCGCTTTTCTTCCTTCTCCCGCTTGCGGGGGAGGGCGCGCAAAGCAATAGCGCCCCGCTGACCGCGCCGCTTACGTCCGGCCCGCAATGCCGGCTTCGACCCCGGCGTCGATGGTGGCGCGGTCGGTAATCCCGGCCGGATTCCGGCGGGTCGGCAGGAGCGGGCGGAAATGCACCCAGCGCTCGCGGCTGACCGCTTCCAGGCGCTCGAGTTCGGCCAGCGGATCGGCATGGTCGTCGACGCGCAGGTCGAGCGCGGACCATTCCTCGTCGCCGTGGATCAGCAGCGCGGCCGATTGCTTGCCGCGCTTGTCGCCGCCGGCGGCTTCACCGGCGCGCATCGCCGCGATCAGGCGTTGCGCGAACGGAACGTGTTCGTTCGATGTCCAGGCTTTCGCGGTATCATTAAGCACACCCGCGCCAGCCAGCATGTTGCCGGCAATCGAAAATCCGGTGCCCTCGATATGCCCGCACCAGTCAACGCAGTCGCGCCCGGTATGGGAGGCGATGCGGCCGCCGGCATCCATGATGTGCAACTGCCGGCTCTCGCGGCCGCTATCGGCTGAGATCAGCATATCGACCACCTCGCGCGGGCTGCGTCCCTCGCGCAGCAATTTTATGCCGTCGATACCGTAATACGGATTGACCAGCGCCTGCGTCGCGATGCCGCCGATGTTGGCGGCGATATGCGGCACCCGTGCGCCGACCGCGAAGAATTTGGTCGCGACCGCGATGCCGAACTGGCCGGTGGCATTGTCGCGGGCGATGATCGACCAGGTCATTTCTTTCAAGCCATCTCAGTTCTACCGTCCCGCCGCGTAGCCCTGCATGCCCCTTGGATTGGCCGCGGCGCGGCGGCGGCGGCCGAGTTTCGAGGCCGCGGTGAGGCGGCCCTCCGACCAGGCGGGGCCGGTCTCGACGACGTGGCCGCGACTCTTCAGGACATCGACGGTCGCTTTCGGCACGCGGTCTTCCACGACCAGCACGCCGGGCCGCGAGGTGCGCGGCCAGAACGAGATCGGGAAATGCTCGGAATGCCATGCCGGCGCGTCGATGGCTTCCTGGAGGTTCATGTTGGCGTGAACGTGCCGCAGGAAGAATTGCGTGGTCCACTGGTCCTGCTGGTCGCCGCCGGGCGAACCCCAGGCCATGTACGGCTCGCCGTCGCGCAGGCACATGGTCGGCGAGAGCGTGGTGCGCGGTCGCTTGCCGGGCGCCAATGCGGCGGGGTGATTTTCCTCAAGCCAGAACATCTGGGCGCGGCTGCCGAGGCAGAAGCCGAGTTCGGGAATCACCGGCGACGATTGCAGCCAGCCGCCGGACGGCGTCGCCGAAATCATGTTGCCGGCCTGGTCGATGATGTCGAAATGCACGGTGTCGCCGCGCACCTCGCCGAAGCGGCCGACGGTCGGCTCGCCGGCGCCCATGGCGCCGACCGCCTCGCGCTGGCCCTCCTGGCGGCGCAGTTTGACCACGGAGCCAAAGCCTTCGACCGAGCCGGGCCGGAAATCGAGCGAAGCACTGTCTCTCGAAATCAGCTTGCGGCGTTCGTCATTGTAGGCGTCCGACAGCAGCGTCGCGATCGGGATCTCGCTGAAGTCAGGATCGCCATAAAACTTCTCGCGGTCGGCGAAGGCGAGTTTTGCGGCTTCGGTCCACAAATGAATGAATTCGGGACCGGCGGGATCGAGCCCGTCGAGTTCGAATCCCTTCAGCAGCGCGAGCTGCTGCAGCATGACCGGGCCCTGGCTCCAGACCCCGGGCTTGCAGACGGTGTAGCGGCCATAATCGTAGGTGAGCGGCGCTTCGACCGAGGGCTGCCAGCGCGCCATGTCGTCGGCTCGCAGCACGCCTCTATGCGGCGAGCCGCTGACGTCCATGATGTCCTGGGTGCGGCAGAACCTGTCGATCGCTTCGGCGACAAACCCTTTCGACCATGCGCGCCGCGCCGCTTCGATCTGCGCGACGCGGTCGCTGCCGGCGCTTTCGGCCTCCTTCAGGATGCGGGCATAGGTTTCCGACAGCGTCTTGTTGGTGAACAGCGTGCCGGGCTTTGGCACTTCGTTGTTGGGCAGATATACCGCCGCGGATGTCTTCCAGTGCGTGCGGAACATTTTCTCGACGGTCTGGATGGTCGCGGCGGCGCGCTCCACCAGCGGGTAGCCGTCGCGGGCGTAGGCGATGGCGGGCTCCAGCACGTCGCGCGGCCGAAGCGTGCCGTAGTCGCGCAGCAGCAGCATCCAGGATTCGAAGGTGCCAGGCACGCAGGCGGCGAGCAAGCCGGTGCCGGGCACCATCTCCAGCCCCTCGCTGCGGTAATGCGCGATGGTGGCGCCTGCCGGGGCAGGGCCCTGGCCGCAGATCACCTCGGTGCGGGCGCGCTTGACGTCGTGGACGATGATCGGGACGTCGCCGCCGGGACCGTTCAGATGCGGTTCCACCACCTGCAGCGTGAACGCGGTCGCGACACCGGCATCGAAGGCATTGCCGCCTTTTTCAAGCGTCGCCATGCCGACCGCGGTGGCGATCCAGTGGGTGGAAGTCACGACCCCGAAGGTGCCTTCGATTTCCGGCCGGGTGGTGAAGGGATCAGGATTGATGTTGCTCATGAGAACCTGCCGGCTGGTATTTGGTGCGCCAGTTGACCACAGGCGAAGCCCGCTGCCAACCATGTGGTTGGAACAGTTGAATCGCGCCCACGTGATCAGGCCGATGCGGCGAACACTGGATCGTTGACGGCGTGGCAGGCGACGCCGCCGATCAGCGCAGGCGCCACCTTGCGGCACAGGTCCGTTACCAGCGGACAGCGCGGATTGAAGGCGCAACCGGGCGGCGGATCAATCGGGTTGGGAATTTCGCCCTGCACCGGGATCCGCTGGCGGCCGGACATGGCGAGATCGGGGACCGCGCCCAGCAGCATCCTGGTGTAGGGCATTCGCGGGTTGCTGAAGAGTTCGCGCCCTTCGGCGATCTCGACGATGCGGCCGAGATACATCACGCCGATGCGGCTCGCCATGTGCCGGACCACGGCGAGGTTGTGGCTGATGAAGAGATAGGTGAGGCCGAACTTGTCCTGCAGGTCGCGCATCAGATTGAGAATCTGCGCCTGCACGGAGACATCGAGCGCCGAGGTCGGCTCGTCGCAGACGATGAACTCGGCTTCCGATGCCAGCGCCCGCGCAATCGCGATCCGTTGCCGCTGCCCGCCGGAAAACTCATGCGGAAATTTCAAGGCATCGTCGGCATGCAGGCCGACGAGCGACAAGAGCTCGCCGACCCGCGCCTGGATGTTGCGCTCGCCCTCGATCAGGTCGAAGGCGCGGATCGGTTCGGAGACGATGGCGTCGACCCGGAAGCGCGGATTGAGGCTGGCATAGGGATCCTGGAAGATCATCTGGATGCGGCGGCGCAACTGCTGGCGCGCCTGTAATTGTTTGGCCGCGCTCATCGAGACACCGTCGATGATGACTTCGCCTGAACTCGGCGGCAGCAGGCCGACCACCATGCGGGCGACGGTGGTCTTGCCGGAGCCGGATTCGCCGACCAGAGCAAAGGTCTCGCCCTTCCTGATGTCGAAGGTGACGCCGTCCACAGCCTTGAGAAATTCGAGGTGGCCGCCCTCGATCACCCGGTTGAGCCAGGGCTTCGACACGTCGAATACCCGGCGCAGGTTCCTGACGTCGATGAAGGGGGCTGAGGTCATGCCGCGGTTTCCGTCGCGGCGGTGTCGTAGAGATGGCAGGCCACGTACTGGGAGCCGTGCCGGACCGGTTCCGGCCGCTCGACCCGGCAACGATCGAACGCGAAGGCGCAACGCGGATTGAACGGGCAACCCGGCGGGATCGCCGACAGCCGCGGCATCGAGCCGGGTATCTGGACCAGGCGATCGGTATCGCTGGCGAGCGTCGGTATCGCGCCCATCAAGCCTTTTGCGTAGGGATGCAGCGGGTTCTGCACCACGTCCAGCACCGGACCGATCTCGGCGATGCGGCCGGAATACATCACCGCGACGCGGTCGGAGGTTTCGGCGATCACGCCCATGTCGTGGGTCACCAGCATTACGGCGGTGCCGTGGTCGCGTCCGAGCCGCTTGATCAGCGAGATGATCTGGGCCTGCACCGAGACGTCGAGCGCGGTGGTCGGTTCGTCCGCGATGATCAGCTCCGGCTCTGCGCAGATCGCCAGCGCGATCACGACACGCTGGCGCATGCCGCCGGAGAATTCGTGCGGATAGGCGTCGATGCGTTTTTCCGGGGCGGGACTGCCGACCTCGGCCAGCAGGTCGATGGCGCGCTTGCGCGCCGCCGTTTCCGACAGATTGAGATGGGTCCTGATCGTCTCGACCAGCTGGTCGCCGATCCGGTACAGCGGATTGAGGCTGGTGAGCGGATCCTGGAAGATCATGCCGATGCGTTTGCCCCTGATGCGGCGCAATTCCTCCGGCGGCAGATTGTCGATCCGCATGCCCGACAGATAGATCTGGCCGCCGGCAATGCGGCCGGGCCGGTCGATCAGCCCGATCACGGCGAGGCCGGTGACGGATTTGCCGGCGCCGGATTCGCCGACCACGCCCAGCACCTCGCCCTTGGCGATATCGAACGACACTCCGTCGATGGCGCGCAGGGTGTCGCGGCGGGTGACGAACTCCACCCGGAGCTCGCGCACGGAGAGAACGGGTTCGGTCATTGGATCGGACACGTGGGTGTTGCGGCGCTGCTCATCGGAGTTTCGGGTTGAGCGCGTCGCGCAGCCAGTCGCCGAGCAGGTTGATCGCCAGGATCAGCGACGCCAGCGCGAGGCCCGGAAAGGCCACGATCCACCATTCGCCGGCGAACAGGTAATTGTTGCCGATCCGGATCAGGGTGCCGAGCGACGGCATGGTGTCGGGCATGCCGGCTCCCAGAAACGACAGCGTCGCTTCGGTGATGACCGCGAGCGCGAGGTTGATGGTGGCGATCACCAGGATCGGCCCCATCGCATTGGGCAGCACGTGACGCAGCATGATGACGGGGGCGGGCAGGCCGATCAGCTGCGCCGCCGCCACGTAGTCCTTGTTCTTCTCCACCATGACCGAGCCGCGCACGGTGCGCGCATACTGCACCCAGAAACTCAATCCGATCGCAAACACCAGCACCGTCAGCGTGCTCATGGCATCGAGCCGATTGCCGAATACCGATTTGACCACGCCGTTGATCAACAGCGCGATCAGGATGGCGGGGAAGGTCAGCTGCACGTCGGCGATCCGCATGATCAGGCCGTCGACGGCGCCGCCGACATAGCCCGCGATCAGTCCGAGGATGATGCCGAGCGTGCCGGACAACAGCACGCCGAGAATGCCGACGGTGAGCGAAATCCGCAGGCCGTAGAGAATGGCGGAAAACACGTCGCGGCCCTGTTCGTCGGTGCCGAGCAGGAACGGGCTTTGGCCGTCCGCGGTCCACAGCGGCGAGATCCGCGAATTCATCAATTGAAGCTGCGCCGGATCGAACGGGTTCTGCACCGCCAGAAGCGGCGCCAGCAGCGCCAGCAGGAAGAACAGCAGGGTCACGGCTGCCGCGACCATCGTCATCTTCGAGCGCCGGAACGAATAGAACACGTCGCTGTCGAGGGCGCGCCTGAGCCAGCCGCTGCCGGAATGCGGATGCGGCGCGCTCGGTTCGGCTGGGTGCGGGACGACGGCGTCAGTCAAAGGCGGGATCCCGGGTTCAGGTCGGACGGCGGAGGGTGGAGCGCAGGCGCGGATCGACGACCGTATAGAGAATATCGACCACGAGATTGATGGTGACGAAGATCAGGGACACCATCAGCAGGTAAGCGGCCATGATCGGAATATCGACGTTCTGCACGGCTTGCACGAACAATAGTCCCATGCCCGGCCACTGGAAGACGGTTTCGGTGATGATCGCAAATGCAATAACCGAGCCAAACTGCAGGCCGGCGACGGTTATCACGGGCACCAGCGTGTTCCGCAGCGCATGACCGAAATGGATCGCCCGCGTCGTCAGGCCCCGCGCCCGTGCAAAGCGGATGTAGTCGGTCCGCAGCACCTCGAGCATCTCGGCCCGCACCAGCCGCATGATCAGGGTCATCTGGAACAGGCCGAGCGTGACCGAAGGCATGATCAGCGCCTTGAGGCCGGAAATCGTCAGCAGGCCGGTGGTCCACCAGCCCAGCCGCACCACGTCGCCGCGGCCGAACGAAGGCAGCCAGCCCAGCACCACCGCGAACAGGTAAATCAGCAGGATGCCGATCAGGAAGGTCGGCAGCGAAATCCCGATCAGCGACACCGCCTGGAATACCTTGGCGAGAAGCGTGTCGCGTTTCAGCGCCGAATAGACCCCCATCAGGATACCGAACACCATCGCGAAAACGGTGGCGCAGGCCGCGAGTTCCAGCGTCGCCGGCATCCGCTCCATCAGGAGATTCGAGACCGGCTGGCGAAACTGATAGGAGACGCCGAATTTGAACTGCGCCGCGTTGCCGAAATAGCGGGCGAATTGCAGCACCACTGGATCGTCGAGCCCGAGCGACTTGCGCACGGCTTCGCGTTCGGCGGCCGGCGTATCCAGCGAGACGATCTGGTTGACCGGATCGCCCGCGAAGCGGAACATCGAGAACGAGATGATCCCGACCGCGATCATGACGCCAATCGCCTGGATGGCCCGGCGAAGAGTGAAAGCGAGCATGTGATCCTTTCACTTCTGTTGTGATGTGGACGTCGCCGTCGGGCGGAAACGAAAAGTCCCGGGAGCGTGAAGCCACCGGGACTTGGGTATTGCGACTGCCTTATTGTTGTTTGTTGATCCAGTAGGGCAGGACCGCGTTGTCGGCGCGCTGCACCACTTTGACTTTTTTCGACGTCCCCCAGGCCAGCGCCTGCTGATGCAGCGGGATATAGGCGAAATCCTTGGCCGCGATCTGGAAGGCTTCCTTGATCAGGAGATCGCGTTTGGCGGTGTCGGCCTCCTGCAGGACCTTGTCGGTGAGTTCATCCATCTTCTTGTTGCAGTAGCCGCCGAGGTTGGCCTCGCCACGGTTGGATTTCGGATCGTCGCGGCAGCCCATGATGTCGTGCAAGACGTTGTGCGCATCGGATGTGCCGGGGGTCCAGCCGAGCAGATAGAACGACGTCTGGTAGCCGCCGGGCTTCAGCACCTTGGCGAAATACTGCGCCTTGGGCTGCGCCAACAGGTTCACCTTGACCCCGATACGCGCGAGCATGCCGACTACCGCCTGGCAGATCGCGGCGTCATTGACGTAGCGGTCGTTGGGGCAATCCATCGTCACTTCGAACCCATCGGGATAGCCGGCCTCGGTCAGGAGCTTCTTGGCGCCGTCGGGATCGAATTTCGGCCGGGTAAAGTCCTTGGATAGCGGGAACAGCTGGGGTGCGATCATCAGCGCCGACGGGGTCGACAGGCCGCGCATCACGCGAGTCTTGATCATCTCGATGTCCACCGCCTTGAAGAACGCTTCGCGGACGCGGATGTCCTTGAAGGGGTTCTTGCCCTTGACGTTCGAATACAACAATTCATCACGGACCTGATCCATGCCGAGGAAGATGGTGCGCAGTTCCGGGCCCTTCATCACTTCGGCGTTCGGGCTGGAGTCGACGCGCGATATATCCTGAATCGGAACCGGCTCGATGATATCGACTTCGCCGGACAGCAACGCCGCAACGCGGGTGG
>CALROE020000097.1:0-8432 GCA_943369715.1 Bradyrhizobium ivorense | reverse complement strand
CGGGCGGCGATCGACGCGCTGCGCTCGGCCGAGTTGAAGACGAAACTGGCAGAGCAGGGCAGCGAGCCCGTCGGCAATACGCCGGCGGAGTTCAAGGCCTTCATCGACAGCGAGCTGATAAAATGGCGGAAGCTGGTGGAGATCTCCGGCGCCAGCGTGCAGTAGCTCACCCCGCCAGCTTGATATTCCAGAGGCCTTCTTTGGCCAGTTGCTGGATCTCGGCAATGATCAGCGCCGAGATGGTGCTGGTGGCGATCGATGACGGGCGCGCGATCGGCGACGCCAGAAGGAGTTCGCGGGAAACCGACGGGTTCACCAGCGCCGCCATCTCCAGGCGCTTCGCCGCCAGCTCGGCGCGGATCGCGGATGCCGGCAACAGCGTATAGCCCAGCCCCTCTTCCATCAGCGCGATCTGGGCGCGGTAGGAATCGGCCTCGATCATGGTGTTGAGCGTCAGTTTCTTGCGCGCGACGGCCTTTTCCAGCAGCGCCCGCAGGCCATGCGAAATGCTGGGAAGGATCAGCCTCTGCTTGACCAGCCATTCCAGTTCGACCTGCTTTTTCTTTCCCAGGCCCGACCCCGGCGGACCAACGACCGCGAGGTCCTCGTGGCCGATCGAGTGGACGGAAAGATGCAAATCATCGGCGGGGCCGTAGGTGATCGCGAGGTCCATCTCGCCCCGGTGCAGCCATTCGACCAGATGGCCGCCATAGCTTTCGACGATGCGCAGCGAGATATCGGGCAGATCCGTGATGATGCGGCGGGCAAGCCGCCCCGACAACACGGCGCTGACCGTCGGCACCAGGCCGAGGATGACTCGTCCGGACGGTTTGCCGCTCGCTGATTGAATATCGTCGCGCACCTGTTCGATCTGCCGCACCAGGCCGGTGGTGCGGTCGAGCAGGATCTGGCCGGCGCTGGTCAGCAGCATGCCGCGGCCGTTGCGGATGAAGAGTTCCACCCGAAGCTCGTGCTCGAGCAGTTTGATGTGCCGGCTCAGCGCGGGCTGGGCGGCCCGCAGCCGGTCGGCCGCCTTGCTGAGGCTTCCGAGCTCCGCGACCGCCCGGAAGGTTCGCAGTTGTTTGAGATCCATCCGCTACCCCAAGGACACTTCCTCAGGCCTTTGTCTTCCTGGATGCCTTCTTCGCCGCCTTCTTGACGGGTTTAGCGACCGGCTTTTTGGCCGGCGGCGGGGCCTCGGCCGCATTGCGCATCGACCGGGCGTAACTGTCGGCGGCGTTGTCGGCGGAAATCTGCAGCCGCCTTGCGGCGGCGGCGGCCTGCTCCATGGTATTTTTCGCGATCAGCTTCAGTTTCGCCTTGGCCTCGGCGTTCTTTGCCTTGGCGGCGAGGCCGGCATAGCGATCCCGCCGCTTCTTGGCGGCGGCCATCAGGCCCTTGTATTGTTGCTTCGCAAGCTGCCGGATTACGACATCCAGATCGGCGTCCGCCATTTTTCTCTTTCCCCAACTGCCATCCCGGCATTCCGTTCGCTCGACTATGCAATTGCCGGGAAGGCATTGCAAATGGGCCTCAGTCGATCAGCGGCACCAGTCTCAATTCCCCGGCCCGTAGCGCCGCAGCGCCTCCAGCGTCAGGCCCTTGCCGACCGCGCCAAAGGTGTCGCCCTCGACGATCCGGGATGACGGCAGCGCCCTGGTAATGGCCTTGCGGACATGGGCGAGCCGCACCGAACCGCCGGTCAGGAACACGGCATCGATGTCGGCGGCGGTCAAGCGCGCCTGGTTTAGACAAATCTTGATGCGGGCCGCGATACGCTCGGCGAGTTGCCCGGTGTGGCCGACCAGATCGGGCCGGCCGATGGCGGCGGCGAGGCCCGGTGCCACCCATTGCAGGGGGATGTCGGCCCGGCGCGCGTCGGACAGCGCGATCTTGGCGTCCTCCACCTCCATCGCCAGCGTGTGGCCGCGCTGTTCCTCGACCACCCGCACCAGCCGAGTCAGCAATTCCGGTTCGCTTGCCTCCTGCCGGACCTGGCGGATGTCGGCGATCACGCGCGGCTCGTACATCCGGTTGATGTTCGACCAGGTCGCGAGGTCGTGGAAGTAGCTCGAAGGCACGTCGAGGCCGGGGCGTTTCATCGGGCTGCCGAAGCCGAACAGCGGCATGACGACGCCGAGACTGAGCTGGCGGTCGAAATCGGTGCCCCCGATGCGCACGCCGTCATTGGCCAGAATATCCGAGGAGCGGTCGACCTTGCCGTGACGCTGTGGCCCCAGCCGCACGATCGAGAAATCCGAGGTGCCGCCGCCGATATCGGCGATCAAAGCGATTTCCTCGGCCGAGATCTCGCGCTCATAATCCAGTGATGCCGCGATCGGCTCGAACTGGAAGGTGACCTGATCGAAGCCGATTTCGTGGGCAATGTCGCGCAGGGTCTGCTCCGCTTTGCGGTCGGCGTCGTCGGCGTTGTCGACGAAGTGCACGGGACGGCCGTGCACCACGTCGCGCAGCTCGCGGCCGGTGGCCTGTTCGGCGCGCCGCTTCACCGCCCCCAGATAATAGGCGATGACGTCGCGAAAGCTGGTCCGCTCCCGCCCCAGCCACGTGGTCTCCTCGATCAGCGATGTGCCGAGCACCGATTTGAGGCTGCGCATCAGCCGCCCCGGCGCGCCCTCGACATAGCTCTCGATCGCCTTGCGTCCGATCAGCACCGCGCCGTCGGTTTCATAGAAGATCGCGCTCGGAATCGTGGTCTGGCCGGCTTCCAGTGCGGTCAGAACAGGCGCATCGCCCTCGATCGTGCCGAGCGTGGTATTTGACGTTCCGAAATCAAGTCCGCAGATCGACATGGGCGCTTCCTGAGGGGGAGCGTCCGTCTACACAGTTAGGCGTCACCAAGCCACCTTTATCTCGGAGCATGGTCGATGCGAGGCTTGAAAAGCCGTCGTATCGTCCCGAATATCGACATGGTCCATCCACAGATCAATTTGTTTGGTGCCGCGGCTTGATGAAGCGCGCGGCGATGGTTCATAAGCGTCCTCCCGCGGCAGGCGATTCACCGGCCGCGATTTCTTCAAGAAGGGTTGCGCGTGGCAAACATCTATCGGCAGATTGCGGAAGAGCTCGGCGTTCGCGAACAGCAGGTCGAGGCGACGGTGACGCTGCTCGACGGCGGCGCCACGGTTCCGTTCGTGGCGCGCTACCGCAAGGAAATCACCGGCGCGCTCGATGACGCGCAGCTGCGTACGCTGGAAGAGCGCCTGAACTATCTGCGCGAACTCGAGGCGCGCCGCATCGCGATCCTCGATTCGGTCCGCGAACAGGGCAAGCTCGATGCCGCGCTCGAAGCTGCCATCCTTGCCGCCGATACCAAGGGACGCCTGGAAGACATCTATCTGCCGTTCAAGCCGAAGCGCCGCACCAAGGCCGAGATCGCCAAGGAGGCGGGACTGGAGCCGCTGGCCGAATTGCTGCTGACCCAGCCGGAGAACAAGCCGACATCAGTGGCAAAACCGTTCGTCGATGCCGAGAAACAGGTGCCCGACACCGCTGCCGCGCTCGACGGCGCGCGCGCGATCCTGGTCGAACGCTTTGCCGAGGACGCCGACCTGATCGGCGCGTTGCGCGAGCAGGTGTGGTCGAACGGCCTGCTGACTTCCACGGCGCGCAAGGGCAAGCGGACCGAGGGCGAGAAGTTCAAGGATTATTTCGAATTCAGCCAGGCGCTGAGCAAACTGCCGTCGCATCGCATCCTCGCCATGTTCCGTGGCGAGAAGGAAGAAATTCTCGATCTGCAGATGTTGCCGGAGCCGGTCGCTGCCACGCCGCCGCCGGTCAGCTCGCATGAAATGAAGATCATGCAGCGGTTTGCCATTTCCGATCAGGGCCGCCCCGGCGACAAATGGCTGCTGGAGACGGTGCGCTGGGCCTGGCGCACCAAGATCCAGGTACATCTCAACATCGATCTGCGGATGCGGCTATGGGACGCCGCCGAGCAGGAAGCGGTGCGGGTGTTCGCCTCCAACCTGCGTGACCTGTTGCTGGCGGCACCCGCCGGCGCGCGCGTCACCATGGGGCTCGATCCCGGCTTTCGCTCCGGCGTCAAGGTCGCGATCGTCGACGCCACCGGCAAGGTGGTGGCGACCACGGCGGTCTATCCGCACGAACCGCAGCGGCAGTGGGACGCGGCGCTGGCGACGCTCGGTAAGCTCGCCGTGCAACATCGCGTCGACCTGATCGCGATCGGCAACGGCACCGCCTCGCGCGAAACCGACAAGCTGGCGATGGAATTGGTAAAGCTGCTGCCGGACCTGAAGATGTCGAAGATCGTGGTGTCGGAAGCCGGCGCCTCGGTCTATTCGGCCTCGGCCTTTGCCTCCGAGGAATTGCCGGAGCTCGACGTCACCCTTCGCGGCGCGGTCTCGATCGCGCGGCGGCTGCAGGATCCGCTGGCTGAACTGGTCAAGATCGATCCCAAGGCGATCGGGGTCGGGCAGTACCAGCATGACCTCGGCGAGAGCAAGCTGGCACGCTCGCTCGATGCCGTGGTGGAAGATTGCGTCAACGCCGTCGGGGTCGACGCCAACACCGCGTCGGCGCCGCTGCTGGCGCGGGTGTCCGGCATCGGCTCGGGGCTGGCGCAGAGCATCGTGCAACACCGCGACGCCAACGGTCCGTTCAAGTCGCGCAAGGCGCTGAAGGAAGTGCCGCGGCTCGGCCCGAAGGCGTTCGAGCAATGCGCCGGCTTCCTGCGCATCCAGGGCGGCGAGGATCCGCTCGATGCCTCCGGCGTGCATCCGGAAGCCTATCCGGTGGTACGCAAGATCCTGACCGCGACCAAAAGCGACATCAAGGCGCTGATCGGCAATGCCGAGATCGTGCGCCAGCTGAAGCCGCAGGCCTTCGTCGACGATACCTTTGGTTTGCCGACGGTGACCGACATTTTGCGCGAACTGGAAAAGCCCGGCCGCGATCCCCGCCCCGCCTTCAAGGCCGCGGTGTTCAGGAGGGCGTCGAGACCCTGAAGGATCTCAAGAAAGGCATGATCCTCGAAGGCACCGTCACCAACGTCGCGGCGTTCGGCGCCTTCGTCGACATCGGCGTGCACCAGGACGGCCTCGTGCACATCTCCGCGATGTCGAAAACCTTCATCAAGGACCCGCGCGAGGTGGTGAAGTCCGGCGACATCGTCAAGGTCAAGGTGCTGGAAGTCGAGGTCGCCCGCAAGCGCATCGCGCTGACGCTGCGGCTCGACGACGAGACCGGCGCCAAAAGCGAGCGCAAGCCGCAGGAGCGGTCGCGCGATATCCCGGCGAAGTCGATGACGTCATCCGCGCCGGCCAAGTCGCAACCATCCGCCGGCGGCGCCCTGGCCGAAGCCATGCGCCGCGCCGCCGAGAAGAACGGCGGACCGAAGGTTTAGTCTTCTCCCCTCCTCCCACGCGCCCTTGCGCGTGGTGGGGAGGGGTCGGGGGTGGGGGGCGTCTCAGCAAATTCGCTGAGAGTTGTGTGCGCTGAAGCACCCCCGACCCCTCCCCACCGCTTCGCGGGGGGAGGGGAGAAGATCTCACGGCACGACGGACAGATCGCGAGCGGCACGCTATACCCGCCTTAGCGCCGTCGGCTGCTCCGCGATTTCAAGGAAACCCATGCCCGCTTTCCCGACCTCTACCACCGTCCTCGACTCCATCCTGTTCCGCGACGCCTTCGGCACCCCGGCCATGCGCGAGGTATTTTCCGACTTCAGCCTGATCTCGCGATACGCCGAGGTCGAGATCGCGCTGGCGCGGGCCGAGGCGCGCTGCGGCGTGATTCCGGCCGAGGCCGCGGAGCAGATCGCTGCGCGTACTGACGTCGCGGCGTTCGATTTCGATCTGTTGCGCCGCGAGACCGATATCGTCGGCTATCCGATCCTGCCGTTGGTGCATCAAATGACAAAGCAGTGCGGCGAGGCCGGCCGCTATGTGCATTGGGGCGCAACCACGCAGGACATCATGGATACCGCCGTGGTGCTGCAACTGCGCGCCGGCCTTGAGATCATCGAGAAAGACATTGCAGCATTGCGCGGCATCCTCGCCGATCTGTCGAAGCGTTATCGCGATACGCCGATGGCGGGCCGCACCCATCTGCAGCAGGCGCTGCCGGTGACGTTCGGCTACAAGACCGCGATTTATCTGGCGATGTTCGACCGTCACGCCGAGCGCCTCGACCAGTTGAAGCCGCGCCTGCTGGTCGGTCAGTTCGCCGGCGCCGCCGGCACGCTGGCTTCGCTCGGCGACAAGGGTCTTGAGGTGCAGCAGGCGTTCTGCGAGGAACTCGGTCTCGGCGTTCCCGTCTCCACATGGCATGTCGCGCGCGACGGATTTGCCGAAGCCGTGAATTTTCTGGCACTGGTGACCGGCTCGCTCGGCAAGATCGGGCTCGACATCATGATCATGGCCTCGACCGAATTCGCCGAGCTCTACGAGCCCTTCGTCAAGGGCCGCGGCGCGTCCTCGACCATGCCGCAGAAGCGCAACCCGATCTCGTCCGAGCTGATGCTGGCGGCCTCCAAGGCGGTGCGGCAGCATGCCGGCCTGATGCTGGACGCCATGGTGCAGGATCTCGAACGCGCCACCGGGCCCTGGCACGCCGAATGGATGGCCATTCCCGAAAGTTTTGTGCTGACCGCGGGCGCGCTTCATCAGGCAAAATTCGCGCTGGCGGGCCTCGTGGTCGACGAGAAGCGGATGGCCCAAAATCTCGACATCAGCCGCGGCCTGATCGTCGCCGAGGCCGTGATGATGGGGCTGGCGCCGGAGATCGGCCGCCAGGAGGCGCATGATGTCGTCTACGACGCCTGCCGCCTCGCCAATGAGAACGGCATGACGCTGGCGGATGCGCTGTCGGCGGACCCGCGGGTGACCGCGCGCATCGACCGCGCCGCCATCGACCGGCTGACCTCGCCGAAAAATTATCTCGGGCTTGCGCCTGTCATGGTGGACCGGGTGCTGGCTGCGTCGGAACGTTAGTTGAAGCAGCCTTCAGGGGGCGGGGTCCGCCGGTGGGTCATCAGGCCGCTCTGACCGTAGCGGCGCCTTGGTGCCCGGCGTCGCCGCCACGGAACTCGGCGCCACGAACCTCGGGCGTGGTCCGGAACCCTCTGCTTGCCCCGACGGGCAAATCAGTTCGGGTTATCAGAAGTCGTGTCAAGTCCCTCGCAAAAAAATATTTCTGTTTATCAGAATTAGATATCAGGCTATATGTTTCGCCATCCCGTCCCACTCAGAGGGGCATTGCGCAAGGTCACCAGTGCGGGACGGGGATGCGGTGGACGCGGATGGCGCTCCAGACCAGGGCGCTGGAAGTGGACGGCGAAATCGTGTGGTCCTGACACCCCAAAGGCTGGTGTCAAGTTCGCAGCTCAAGGTGCTGCGGATGACGGTGGCAAAAGCGCAGGGCTCGCCGAGGAGATCACGTATAAGCCGTAAACCATTGCGCGGGGAGTGCCGGGTGATTCCGGTGTGACCTGACTAACGCGTGTGCCTCCCACCCACTACCTTTGCACACGCGGCTATCGGGCGCATCGGGCGCCCGGCCTCCCCGCGCCCTCTGATTGGAGAGGGCGGCGAGTTTGCAGTAAACCTCGGGCGAAACGCGCTGCGAGATCGCGAATCCGTATCTATAAGGTGGCTGTTATCCGCCGGCTATTGCGCCCCGCGAGGACAGGTTTAGATAGAGCATCTCATCCGCACGAGGCCCCGCCATGACCGTCCACGAACGCAACATCTCGGCATCGATCGACCCCATCAAACTCGACCGGCTCGCCGAGGTCGCCATCCGGATCGGGCTGAACCTGCAGCCGGGGCAGGACCTGCTGCTGACGGCGCCGAGCGTGGCGCTGCCGTTGGTGCGCAGGATCGCCGAGCATGCCTACAAGGCCGGCGCCGGCCTCGTGACGCCGATCCTGTCGGACGAAGAGATCACGCTGGCGCGCTACCGGTTCGCCCAGGACCATAGTTTCGATCGCGCCGCGGGCTGGCTTTACGACGGGATGTCGAAGGCGTTCGCCGCCAACACCGCGCGGCTGGCCATTGTCGGCGACAATCCGATGCTGTTGGCGAATGAGGATCCGGCAAAAGTCTCGCGCGCCAGCAAGGCCAATTCGATGGCCTATCAGCCGGCGCTGGAGAAAATCGTCGGCTTCGACGTCAACTGGAACATCGTCGCCTATCCGAGCCCGGCATGGGCGAAACAGATGTTTCCCGGCGACGAGGAAGATGTCGCGGTGGCGAAGCTGGCCGACGCCATCTTCGCGGCCTCGCGCGTCGACAATGACGACGCGGTCGCGTCATGGAAGAAGCACAACGCGGTGCTGCGCGAGCGCACCGAATGGCTGAACGGCCAGCGCTTCAGCGCGTTGAAATATTCCGGACCGGGCACCGATCTCACCATTGGTCTCGCCGACGGCCATGAATGGCAGGGCGGCG
>CALROE020000096.1:0-8475 GCA_943369715.1 Bradyrhizobium ivorense | reverse complement strand
CCCCCCCCCCCCCCCCACCCCTCCCCACCGCTGCGCGGGGGGAGGGGAGAAGTAGAGGCCGTATCCCTCAGAACGTGTCGATCATACCGGCCTTGGTGAGCGCCGCCTTGCGCACGGCCATCCACTCCTCGGTGAATTTGGCGGCATCGGCCGACGGGGTGCCCTTCATGAAATCGTTCCATGCCGTGATCAGGGTGTCCTGCCGCTTGAGCAGCGCGTTGTTGTGCTTCTCCTGATCGTCGCTCCAGGCGCCGGCTTCCTTCAGCGCCTTGACCGCGCCCTTGTGCGTCGGCACCGCCCAGTTCTTGGCCTGCGCCTTCACCGCAAGCCCGCTGGCGCCGGGCGCGTTGTCCTTGAATCCGTCATAGCCTTCGATCATCGCCTTGGTCAGCATGTAGACCTCGTCTTCGGACTGGCTGGCATAGACGCTGTAGATCGGATAGGGATAGGTACCGACCTCGATCGGCTTTTCCTTCGAAAATTCACCCGCGCCGCAAGTAGCCTTGTGCTCCGTGAAATACGGGCCGACCTTGCGCATGCGCTCCCATCCCGCCTTGTCGGAGAATGGCATCGCGGGCCAGGTGATGCCGCGCGGCGATGTCTGCAGTTCCTTGGCCGGCCCTGAGATCGTCGAACCGAATACCGCATCGGTATCGTTGTTGATGATGCCCTTCCACATCGCGTTGTTGCCCGCGAACTCGACGATCTTGACGTCCTTCGCCGTCAGATTGGCGAAGGCCAGCACGGCCAGCGCATTCTGGTTGAGCGCGGGCGAACCGACCACGAAGCCGATACGCTTGCCCTTGAGGTCGGCGTAGCTCTTGACGCCGGTGTCGGCGGCGACCGCCAGTGAAAGGCCGTTGCAGTCGATCGAGCTCAGCGTGATCTGGATCGGCTGCGGTCCCCATTCCCGGGTCGCGAATTCGAATACGCCTTCCTGCGCGAAATAGACCCCGACGCCCATCGCCGAGATGCTGGCGCGCTTGAGGCGCAGCGGCTGCAGGCGGGCAACGTCGTTGCCGGCGGGCAGCACGCGCGCGTCCGTGCCGTATTTGTCCTTGAGCATCTTGCCGACGGCGACGGTAATGTTGAAGCCGGACGTACCGGTGTCATAGGCCGTCATCGTCACGCTGGGCGGCAACTTGACCTGTGCCGCCGCCGTCGATGCCGCGACCGCGGTTCCGGTCAGCGCGATGGCCGCCAGCATCATCTTACGCTTGATCATTCCATTCCTCCCGTTGTGGCTGTCGTTGCAGCCTTGAGACGCTTGTCGCCGGTGTTTCCTGGCTCCCGCCAGGGCGTGCCAAGGAGCACGTGGGGAAACAGGGTCGCGTTGGCGCGGATGCTCGCGGATTTCGCGTGCGCAAGCAAGACCGAAGCGAGACACGGACGCAGACCAATCCGCGCACCAGGGATCGGCGTGCGGAATGCGAGAGCTACGCCAGTGTCGCAATTCCAAGTTGATCGGCCACCTGATTCAGCCCGCGCATCAGCGCCGGTGCGATCGGAATTCCGTCGCGTGTCCGCATCAGGCGGGTGGCATGGCTGCGCTCGCCGGGAACGAAAATCCGCTCGACCCCGGGCATTCGGCTGCTGCCCCTGATATCGCGCACCAGCGCATCGACGTTCTTCTTGAAGGTAGCGACGTCGCCGAAGGCGGCGACGTTGATCGCCGCGATGGCCTGTCCGGTGTTGGTGACGCTGTCGTCGTCATGATTGAAGTCGATGACGTCCCGGCCCATCGCAGCACCCCCGAGCGTGCCCGCCAGCAGGCCGATGACCATGGCAAGGCCATAGCCCTTGTAGCCGGCCTCCATGCCGCCGAGCGGCAGCAGCATGCCTTCGTCGGCGCGTGTCGGATCGGTCAACGGCTTGCCCTCGCGATCGACCATCCATCCCACAGGCATGGTCTCGCCGCGCAGCGCTTTTGTCTTCACTTTCCCATAGGCCGCGACGGTGGTCGCCATGTCGAGCACGATCGGCTGCTCGTCGCCGGCCGGAATTGCCGCGGCGATCGGATTGGTCGACAGCAGCATGTCGAGGCCGCCCCATGGCGGCAGATGGTTGGAGTTACCGACCGCGAAATACAGCCCGATCATGTCGTGGGCGAGCGGCATGCTCGCATACAGCGAGGCGGGACCGGCATGGTTGGAGAATTGCGAGTTGACCCACGCAATGCCCGTGGTCCGCGCCTTTTCGATGGCAATCTCGGTGGCGCGCTTCATGACGAGATGGCCCATGCCGTTGTCGCCATTCAACACCGCGGTCGAGATGTGATCGTGCACCAAATGGATGTTGGGCCTGACGTTGAAGCCGCCGGCCTTGATGCGCCTGACATATTGCGGCAGCCGGCTCACACCGTGCCCGTCCGAACCCTGCAGGTCGGCCTGTGCCATCAATCCGGCGACGGTCATGGCATCCAAATCCGGCAGGCCCAGCCGGACCAGCGCCTCCTGAATGAATGCCTTCAGCCGGTCGAAGGTAACAGTGGTTTCAGACTGCAAGACAGCACTCCAGTTCTAGTCGGACAACCAGCGCACCGCGTGGGTTGCAATGGCAACGGTCGCGGTGGTGCCGACTTCGTGCAGCGAATCACCGGCGTGAAACGGACAATCGACCGCGATATCGGCCGCGCCCGCGCGCACGCCGTAGCGCACGCTGGAGCCGAGGAATTCGCGGTACGACACGGTGCCGGTGACCTCCGCCGTGCCGGGTCTTGTCACGGCATCGGCAGCCAGGATGCTGGCGTCCTGCGGACGGAATACAAGCTTTGCATTCGGAGCTATCTTCGCATCCGGCGGCACCGGAATGCGCAAACCGCCCGAGGCCTCGAATACCCGCGAGCCGCCGTCGCCTGACATGCGGCCCTCGAGGATGTTCGCGGTGCCCAAAAAATTCGCCACGAACAGATTGGCCGGCTGCTCGTAGAGTTCTTTTGGCGTCCCGACCTGCTGAATGACGCCGTCGTTCATGACCGCGATGCGGTCGCAGATCGTGTTGGCCTCTTCCTGGTCGTGGGTGACGAAGATGGTGGTCAGCCCGAGGCGCTGCTGCAGCTCGCGCAGTTCGCGGCGAACCTGCACCCGCAGCTTGGCATCGAGGTTGGACAGCGGTTCGTCGAGCAGCAGCAGTCTTGGTTCGACCGCGATGGTGCGCGCCAGTGCGACGCGCTGCTGCTGGCCGCCGGACAGTTGCGCGGGACGGCGCTGGCCGAGCCCGGTCAATCCGACCAGTTCGAGAGCGGCTGCGACACGCGGGCCGATCTGGCTGCGCGGCACGCGCTTCTCTTCCAGCCCGAAGGCGACATTGCGCGCCACCGTCATGTGCGGCCACAGCGCATAGGATTGGAACACCATGCCGATGTTGCGTTTCCAGGGCGGCAGCGCGGAAATGTCCTGGCCGCCGACCAGCACGCGGCCGGAGTCGGCGCGGTTGAAGCCGGCGATCAGCCGCAGCAGCGTGGTCTTGCCGCAGCCGGACGGCCCGAGGAATGCGAACAACTCGCCGGGGAGGATGTCGAGATCGATCGACCGCAGCACGTGGTTGTCGCCGTAGGACAAACTGACCTGTTCGATCCTGACGCCGACGGTCGGCACGGCGATGTCTTGAAATGGCGGGGTCATGGATCAGGGTCTCGCTTGCGAGGTGATGCGGCCACGCTCGATGACGAAATGCGACAGCAGGGTGCAGGCGGCCACCAGCACCACGGCGATGACGCCGAGCGCTGCCCCTGGGCCGCGCCCCGCCGACGACTGCATCAGCACATAGAGGCCGTAGGCCAGCGGGGCGTCCGAATTCGACTGCACCAGCATCAAGGTCGCCGACAGTTCGACCGCCGCGGTGGCAAAACTCGTGACAAAGCCCGCCAGAATGCCGCCCATCATCAGCGGCATCACGATGCGGCGCACGGTGCGCAGTTTGGTGGCGCCGAGGTTTTCGGCGGCTTCCTCCAGCGACACCGAAATCTGCTGCAGCGCCGCGTAGCAGGCGCGCAGCGCATAGGGCAGGCGGCGGACCGCCAGCGCCAGCACGATCACGATCCACAGCGATGCCAGCGGCGTGCCGTCCCACAATTGCACGCCGTAGAAGGCGCGCAGATACCCGATGCCGAGCACGATACCGGGGACGGCCAGCGCCGCGGACGCGGCCCAGTCCAGCGCATCGCGTCCGATCAGTTTGGTGCGCAATACCAGATACGCAATGGCGGTGCCGAGCACGACATCGATCAGGCCGGCCAGCGAGGCATAGATCAGCGTGTTCTTGATGTAGAGCGAGCTTTCACCAAACACCCTGGCGTAATGCGCGACGGTAAAACCGTCCGGCAGCGGCGAGAACGACCAGATCGTCGAGAACGACAGCAGCAGCAATCCGGCGTGCGGCGCCAGCACCAGCAGCAGGATCAGCGTCACCGCGAAATAGGCGAGTGCGCTCTCGAACGGCCGCAGCGCGCGCCTCGTCAGCCCGCCGCCGCCGCGCTGCACGGTCGAGTAGTCGATGCCGCGCGTCGCCAATGCGGACGCCGCCATCGCGGCGACCGAGGCCACGATCAGCACCACCGCGATCACATAGCCCATGGGATCGGCGATGCCGATCGAGGTGACGCGCAGATAGGCCTGCGGCGCCAGCATGTCCTTGACGTTCAGCAATAGCGGTGTGGCGAGATCGTCGAACACTTTTACAAAGACCAGCGAGGCGCCGGCGATGTAGCCCGGCATCGCCAGCGGAAATACGATGCGGCGGAACAGGCGGAAGCCACTGGCGCCGAGATTCTGCGCGGCCTCCTCCATCGAACTATCGATGTTCCGCAGCGCCGCCGAAAGGTTGATCAGGATGAACGGGAAGTAGTGGATCGACTGCACGAAGATCACGCCGTTGAGGCCGTCCATGAACGCGATCTTGAAGCCGAACCAATCGTCGAGCAGCAGATTGACGCTGCCGTTGCGGCCGAAGAACAGCTGCATCGCTACCGCGCCGACGAACGGCGGCATGATCAGCGGCAGGAATCCCAGCGTCTGGATCAGCACCGTGCCGCGAAACGTGAAGCGCAAGGTGATATAGGCCAGCGGCAGCGCCAGCACCGAGGCGCCGACCACCGCCATGGCGGAAACGTAGAGCGAATTCCAGAACGCGCGCAGAAACAGATCGGTACGGAAGAAGTCGGCAAAATTCACCAGCGTGAAGGCACCGCCGCCCTTCTCGGTGAACGCGACGTAGATCACCGTCGCGGTCGGCCAGACCAGGAACAGCACGAGAAACGCCGCGATGCCGAGCGCCAGCGCGATCTGTCCCGGGGTCGCGGACAGTTTTGCGCGGACACTGCTGGCAGGCAGGGCCATGCTCATGGGCTGCGTCCCCACTCCATCGTCGTCCCCGCGTTCGCGGGGATGATGTTGAGAGATGAGTGGCGTCGCACCATCACTTCGCCAGCTTCAGCGCTTCCCCGGCCTTGGCCTGTGCCTGCGCGTAACGCTCTTTCGCGAACGCCGCCCATTGCTGCTCGAGTTCGGCCTGCCGCGCGCCCTTCTGCTTGGCGCCGGTGAAGGCGCCGGTGGTCTCCCTGGCGGAGGCGGTGGCTTCATCGACCGGCATCGCCGCGATCAGTTCGCGCGCCTGTGCGATCAGGGCGCGCGCCGCCGCATTGTCCTTTTTCGCCAGGGCGGCTTCGGCGTCGTGGATCGCCTTGGTCGCCGCCTTCAGCGAATCCAGCGGAAACGAGATCAGCTGGTCGAACAGCACGTCGACGACGTTGTTGCGCGCTTCCGATACGGCGACGTCGAACTTGACCATCGAGTTCAGGCGGGGATCCTTGAACGGATTGGGATAGTCGGCGGGCGCCTTGGCATAGACGTCGGGATTGACCGGAAGCCGGCGGATGCCGGGCTCGAACAGGGTCATCTGCCCCGCAGGAGACAGCAGGAACTCGACGAAGGCTTCCGCGCCGGCCTTGTTCGGCGCGTTGGCAACGATGGCGACATTGGCCGGCACGATGGTGGTAACGGTGGGATAGATGAATTTGACGGGAAAGCCCGCGGCCTGCGCCGAGAAGGCAAAAAAGTCGATGACGATGCCATAACCGACCTGGCCGGAATTGACCGCCTCCGGCACGCCGAACGAGCGCTCGGTGACATTGCGAAAATTGCCGGCCATCGCCTTGATGGTAGCCCAGCCCTTGGCCCAGCCTTCGCCCTGCAGCACGGCCTCGATGGTCAGATGCGTGGTGCCGGAGCGCGAGGGCGCGGCGATCGAGACGTGGTCGTAATAGACCGGCCTGGCGAGATCCTGCCACTCCTTCGGATCGGGCAGCTTGTTGGCCTTCGCATAGCGCTCGTTCCACATGATGCCGTAGCCGGAAGCGGCAAAGCCGAAATAGAATCCCTTGGGATCGTTGATCGGGAACTGGCCGATTTTTTCGGGAATGCCGGTAGCCTTCGGCATGTAGTGCTGCAGCAGGTTCTTGCCCTTGAGCACCTCGAAGGCGTCGGGCGCCGAGGCCCAGAACAGATCGACCTGGTTGTTGGCTTTGGTTTCCTCGAGGTATTTGACCCCCGCATTGGTATTGCGGTTCTGCACTTCCAGCGTCATCCCGGGAACGGCCGCCTCGAACGCCTTCTTGACGGGATCGGTAACGTCCTTGGAATAGGAGGTCACCACGGTGACCTTTCCCGTGGGCGCCTGCGCGTGGACCGCGGTCGCGAACAGCGTTGCGCACAGCAACAGCATCAAGCGGCGGTGCATCATATTTCCCCTGTTTTGCTTTTCTTGTCTCGTCCCGCAGCCGGGCAGCGAGGCTGCAACCTAGCTGCCGCCGAACGCCTTGAAGGTGATGATGGTGTGGGTGTCCTGGATGCCGGGAATGACCTGCACCTTCTCGTTGACGAAATGGCCGATGTCGGTGGCGTTGTCGACGTAGAACTTGACCAGCAGGTCGTAATCTCCGGCGGTGGAATAGATTTCCGAGGCGATCTCGGCTTCCGCGAGCGCGTTGGCGACGGCATAGGACTGGCCGAGTTTGCATTTGAACTGCACGAAAAAGGGAACCATCGCTGTCGTCTCCAGGGGGCGTCTCGTTGGGGGCAATATAGCGTTTTCAGGCGGTGTGGATACCGCTTCGCGTCAAGAAAACGCGTGGCTGAAATGAGCCAAATGCAGCGGCTCTTGGCAAGCCAACTTGCCGCTTCGCGCCCGCCGGGCTAGGACAATCCATGCCCCGCCCTGGATTGCCGAAATTGCCGCGAGCCGAACCATGACGATTCCCATCGCGCTCACCATCGCCGGCTCGGATTCCTCCGGCGGCGCCGGCATCCAGGCTGACCTCAAGAGCTTTGCCGCGCTCGGCGTCTACGGCGCCTCCGTCATCACGGCCCTGACCGCGCAGAACACGCGGGGCGTCACCGGCATTCATCAGGTGCCCGCCGATTTCGTCACCGCGCAGATCGACGCGGTATTCGGCGATCTCGACGTCAAGGCCGTCAAGATCGGCATGGTCGCGGACCTCGCCGTGATCGACGCCATCGCCGCGGGACTGCAAAAATGGTCGCCGAAACACATCGTGCTCGATCCGGTGATGGTCGCGACCTCGGGCGATCGGCTGCTGGCGGCCGAAGCCGTCGATGCGTTGCGCAAAAAGCTCATTCCGCTGGCCTCGCTGATCACGCCCAACATGCCGGAAGCCGCCGCTTTGCTGAATGAGCCGGTTGCCGCTGATGAAGCCGCGATCGAGAGCCAGGGCCAGCGTCTGCTGGCGATGGGCTGTCCGGCGGTGCTGATCAAGGGCGGCCACGGCCAGGGCGCCGAGAGTATCGACTATCTCGTCACCGCCAGCGGCACCATTGCGCTGCCTACCCCGCGCATCCCCACGAAAAACACCCACGGCACCGGTTGCTCGCTCTCATCGGCGATCGCCGCCGGATTGGCAAAAGGCGAGGACATGGAAACCGCGGTGCGCCACGCCAAGGCCTGGGTCAGCGCCGCGATCGCGGCGGCCGACCGGCTTGGTGTCGGCCATGGCCACGGGCCGATCCATCATTTTCACGGATTTTATTAGGGTCGCCCGCTCAACCCTTGAAAGTCGGCTGGCGCGGGTGCACCGAATCCTTGAAGATTTCAAAATCCTTCCACACCGGCTCGGGCGCATCGTATCCCGGTCGCGGCGCGTAGATCGAAGGATCGACCAGCTGCATGTCCGGGATGTAGCGCGGGCAATTCGGGAAGATCACGCGCGCGGTGACGCGGACGATCAGCTGCGCGCCGACGGTGCTGGCGAGCAGCGGATCGTGGCGGCTCACCGTCGCGGTGCCGTTGACGCGCAGGCGCTGCGGCCTGCCATGCATGGCGATGAACAGCAGGCCGACATCGGCATTCACCACGATGTTGCCGAGGCTCTTGAACATGCCGTTGCCGTCGTAGTCGGGGAATGCGAGTTCGGACGGGCCGGTGACGGCCACGAAGCCCGGCATGCCGCCCTTGAACGAGCAA
>CALROE020000095.1:0-8483 GCA_943369715.1 Bradyrhizobium ivorense | reverse complement strand
ATCGACGGCCGGCTCGACGTCAGCCGCGACTTCCGCCTGACGGGACAGGGCCGGTTGCGCGTCGCCACCAACAATCCCGGCAGCCCGAACATCCAGGCCGGCCTGCAGCGCTATCCGATCTACACGACGCTCGGCGGCACCTTCGGCGTCGACCAGAATTTCAACCGCCTGCAACTGTCCGCCGGCCTCACCGCCGACCGCACCGTCTATCAGGCGTCAAAGCTCACCGACGGCACGTCGAGCAGCAATGACGACCGCAACTACAACCAGTTCGGCGGTCTCGGGCGCGTCAGCTACGATCTGATCCCGGGCCTGAAACCGTTTGGCGAGATCGACGGCAACGTCCGCTCGCATGACCTTCTGGCCGATCGCAACGGCTATCAGCGCAATTCCAGCGGCGGATCGGTGCGCGCCGGCACCAGCTTCGAATTCTCGCGCATCCTGACCGGTGAACTTGCGATCGGCTGGGCAGCGCGCACCTACGAAGATCCGCGGCTGCTGCCGCTGCAGGGGCTTTTGACATCGGCCTCGCTGGTCTGGGTGGCGACGCCGCTGACGACGGCGAAATTCTTTGCCACCACCTCGATCGACGAAACCACGGTGCCCGGCGTTTCCGGGGTGCTGACCAACACCTACACCGTGGAGGTCGACCACGATTTCCGCCGCTGGCTGACCGCGATCGGCAAATTCACCTGGGGCACCCAGGACTATCAGGGCGATGCACGCTTCGACCGCTTCTATTCGGTCTCCGGCGACCTGATCTACAAGCTGAACCGCAACATCTGGCTCAAGGGCACGCTGCGCCGCGACTGGCTCGATTCCAGTATCGTCGGCAACAGCACCAACTCGACGGTGGTGATGCTGGGCGTGAGGTTGCAGCACTAGCGGCTGCACGCTTCTCATGACGCGCGCTCCCCCAAAAACAAGAACCCCGGCGCCAAGCCGGGGTTCTGAAATCGTCGCGCGGGCAGTAGTCCGTTACGGACACGGATGGCGATAGCCATCCCTACCCAGATAGGTCATGCTTTGCGGATCGTACGACCGGTAGCGCTGCATGCAGTAGCCGACGGCGTCGCGTTGCCGCTGGGCTTCGCTCGCAATGATGGCGCCGCCGATCACGGCCGCGCCGATGCCGAGGGCAACTCCCGCGCCGACATTGCTGCCGCCATAACCCCGGCCCCGGCCATAACCCCGGCCCCGACCGCGTTGCGCATGGGCGGAGGAGACGCCCATGGCGCCGGTCGTGGCTACCACGCCGAACGCATACATCGACAACAGCACCCCTGCCGCCAGCACACGGGTGACGAGCTTGCGCGCTCCGGATTTCTGAACCGCCATAGCGTTGCCTTTCCTGTTAATTTTGCACGATGCCACCCCACCGCAACGCCGGCTTTGATCCGGATCAAGCGATTTCGCGTGTGGCTGCCCGGTCATGCTTCCGGACCGGTCTGGCTGGAAACAGCCCCGACAGGCTCCGAGATAAGGCCCCAGGCAGCCTCTCTTCATGATGCCCCGAAGCGCGACGCGGCGACGCACCCCGCGGTCTTGAACCCGCGCCGGAGCAGTCTACTTGAATTGCAGCATGCCGCGGATTTCGCCGCCGGCATCAGGGAGTCCATGATGAACTACTTCCGAACCGCGATCCTGCTGGCCGGTCTCACGGCCCTGTTCATGGGTGTCGGTTATCTGATCGGCGGCGCCGGCGGCGCGACCATCGCGCTGTTGATTGCGGCCGCCACAAACCTGTTCGCCTACTGGAACTCGGACCGCATGGTGCTGTCGATGTACGGCGCCCATGAGGTCGATGCGCGCAGCGCGCCCGAGCTGGTGGACCTCGTGGCCACGCTGGCCGGACGGGCCGGGCTGCCGATGCCGCGCGTGTTCCTGATGGACAATCCGCAACCCAATGCGTTCGCCACCGGCCGCAATCCGGAGAACGCAGCGGTCGCCGTGACCACCGGGCTGGTGCAATCGCTCGGCCGGGAAGAACTCGCCGGCGTGATCGCGCACGAACTCGCCCATATCAAGAACCACGACACGCTGCTGATGACCATCACCGCGACCATTGCCGGCGCGATCTCGATGATTGCGCAGTTCGGCATGTTCTTCGGCGGCAACCGCGACAACAACCACGGCCCCGGCATCATCGGCTCGATCGCGATGATGATTCTCGCCCCGCTCGGCGCCATGCTGGTGCAGATGGCGATCAGCCGTACTCGCGAATACGCCGCCGACGATCTTGGCGGCCGCATCGTCGGCCAGCCGATGGCCCTGGCGTCGGCGCTGGTCAAGATCTCGAATGCCGCGCACGCGATCCCGAACGAGGAAGCCGAACGCAATCCGGCGACGGCGCACATGTTCATCATCAACCCGCTGTCGGGTCGCGGCATGGACAATCTGTTCTCGACCCATCCGTCGACCGAGAACCGGATCGCCGAGCTGCAGCGGCTTGCCGCCGAACTCGGGTCGAGCGGTGCGGCGGCGTCCCGTCAGGCGCAATCGCCGCGACGTGGCCCCTGGAGCGCTCCGCGTGGCAGCGGCGCGGCGCGCGGGCCGTGGGGGTGATGGCGCCCGCAGCCAGCTGAACCTATCCGCTTCACCATGGCCGGGCTTC
The DNA here is from genome assembly GCA_943369715.1 of Bradyrhizobium ivorense. GTDB lineage: Bacteria > Pseudomonadota > Alphaproteobacteria > Rhizobiales > Xanthobacteraceae > Bradyrhizobium > Bradyrhizobium ivorense_A. The sequence goes on along the minus strand of CALROE020000095.1, from coordinate 5,869 downwards.
GTCCCGGCCATCGGCGTAGCTGTCGCCCCGAAGAGAATTTGAACCTTTCCCGTTCTCGGGGATTGGTCATTTGTCGCCAGTTTTCTGGCCAATCGATTTGTTCCTCGGAACCCGCTGCACAACCGGCGCTGCCTGTTGAGCGATCTCTCGATCACTCGCGACAAAGTTCATGAAAGCTGAAAACAACCATGGCATTGCTGGCACAGGGCGCCACGGCGAGCGCGAGCCCGGGTCCACAGGATGGGACGCAGCCACCCGCAAAATCAGGCTTGCCGGACTGGGACGCCGCGCATCTGCGCCTCGCCATCGAGGCGGCGGGGGTCGCCCTGTGGTCTTGGAATGTCGACACCAACCGCTTCACGATGGATGAACGCGCCTTTGAGCTGTGGGGCGTGCCGCTCAGCGACTATGTGTCGTTCGAGGACCTCTCGGCCCATATTCATCCGGCGGACCGCGACCGGGTCCAGGCGGCGTTTGCCGCGACCCGTGCCCTCGTCGGTGCCTACGAAATCGACTTCCGCGTCATGGTCGGCGAAGAGGTGCGCTGGATATCGGCGCGTGGGCAGGGCGACGATGCCGGCATCGTCGGCCGCATCATGTATGGCATCTTCATCGACGTTACCGGACGCAAGCAGGCAGAAGAAGGCCACGAGCTGCTGGCGGGCGAAATGAGCCACCGGGTCAAGAACCTGCTGGCGATCGCGACTGGACTGACAGCGATCACGTCGCGCTCCGCCATGACCACTGCGGATATGGCGCAGGAACTCACCCATCGGCTGACCGCGCTCGGCCGGGCCCACGATCTGGTTCGTCCGCTGCCGGGCCAGAGCGGTAAGGCGGCGCTGCTCGGCGACCTGTTCACGGTATTGCTGGCGCCCTATGACGACATGGGGGCGTTCAGCGGCCGCGTCCGTGTCGCGGTGCCGCGGATGGGCGTCGGCGAACAGGCGGCGACGACGCTGGCGCTGGTGGTGCATGAACTCGCCACCAACTCCCTCAAATACGGCGCGCTGTCCTCGCCGGAAGGGGTACTCGATATCTCCTGCGTTCCCCATGACACCGAGGTGACGGTGGTCTGGACCGAGCGCGGCGGCCCGCCGGTGCAGGCGCTCACCGGCGATGGCGGATACGGCAGCAAGCTGCTCAACCGCGGCATGACCGTCCAGCTCGGCGGATCGATCAGCTGCGACTGGAATCCGGAAGGCGTCATCGTCACGCTGAAGATGACCAGGGACCGGCTGACGAGGTAGGGGGACGACGAGGCCGTCACCTCGGAAGGTTGGTCGTTCCCATCAAAAATTGATCGATCGAGCGCGCGCAGAGCCGGCCTTCGCGGATCGCCCACACCACGAGCGATTGTCCGCGCCGCATGTCGCCGGCGGAGAACACGTTCGGCCGCGAGGTCAGGTAATCAGAGGTATTGGCCCGCACATTGCCGCGCGGGTCGAGGTCGACGCCGAGCGTCTTCAAGAGGCCCTCATGCACCGGATGCACGAAGCCCATCGCCAGCAGCACCAGCTGCGCGTCGAGTTCGAATTCGCTGCCGGCAACCGGCTTGAACTTGTCGTCGACATGCACGCAATGCAGTTTTGCGACCTGGCCGTTCTCGCCGGAAAATTTCTGCGTCAGGACCGCAAAGTCGCGCTTGGCGCCTTCGGCCTGGCTCGACGACGTCCGCATCTTCATCGGCCAGTTAGGCCAGGTCAGGCCCTTGTTCTCATGCTCCGGCGGCGCCGGCATGATCTCGATTTGCGTTACGGACTTCGCACCCTGCCGGAACGAGGTGCCGATGCAGTCCGAGCCGGTGTCGCCGCCGCCGATCACGACGACGTCCTTGCCGGTGGCGAGGATCTCCTGCCCATTGCCGAGCGGCTCGTTGGAGACGCGGCGGTTCTGCTGCGGCAGGAAATCCATCGCGAAATGGATGCCGGCGAGATCGCGGCCGGGGATCGGCAGATCGCGCGCGGCCTCGGCGCCGCCGGTCAGCGCCATCGCGTCATATTCGGTGAGCAGGGCCTGCGGATCGATCGCGCCCGGGGCGCTGCCACCGACCGGGCTGCCGTAATGAAACACCACGCCCTCGGCCTCCATCTGCGCGATGCGGCGGTCGATGACGTGCTTCTCCATCTTGAAATCGGGAATGCCGTAACGCAGCAATCCGCCGGCCTTGGCGAATTTCTCGTAGACATGCACGTCATGGCCGGCGCGCGCCAGCTGTTGCGCGCAGGCGAGGCCGGCGGGGCCGGAGCCGACCACGGCGATCTTCTTGCCGGTCTTGTTCGGTGCGATTTCCGGCGGCAGCCAGCCGTTGTCCCAGGCGCGGTCGACGATGGCGCATTCGATGGTCTTGATGGTGACCGGGTTGTCGTCGATGTTGAGCGTGCAGGACGCCTCGCACGGCGCCGGGCAGATGCGGCCGGTGAACTCGGGGAAGTTGTTGGTCGAGTGCAGGTTGCGCGAGGCTTCCTGCCAGTTGTTCTGGTAGACCAGATCGTTGAAATCGGGAATCTGGTTGTTGACCGGGCAGCCCGGGGTGCCCGGCGCCACCGAGCCGGTGCCGTGGCAATAGGGAATGCCGCAATTCATGCAGCGCGCCGCCTGGTCGCGGGTTTCCTTCTCGCTCAGGGGAACGACGAATTCGTGATAATGCTTCACGCGCTCGGCGACCGGCGCGTATTTGCGGTCGTGGCGGTCGATCTCGAGAAAACCTGTAATCTTGCCCATTTAACCAGACGCCCCTGAACCCTTGCTTTGTCATTCCGGGATGCGCCGCAGGCGCAGACCCGGAATCTCGATGTTACGTTTGCGAGATTCCGGGTTGGCGCTTCGCGCGCCCCGGAATGACGCTTGGTGAAACTTACGCCCCGATCGCGATCTTCGGTTCGGCGTTGGCACTCGCCTTCATTTCCTTCAGTGCGCGGCGGTATTCCACCGGCATCACCTTGCGGAATTTCGGCAGATAGGTCTTCCAGTTCGCCAGAATCTCGGCGGCGCGCTTCGAGTCCGTCAGTTTGGCGTGGCGGGTGATCAGGACGTGGAGCCGCTCGACGTCGGACTCCAGCAGGTTCTGGAACACGTCGACCCGCCCATGGGCTTCGAGATCGCCGGACTGATGATAGGTGTTCTGGTTGATCATCTCTTCCGACAGCACCGGCTCGAGTTCGACCATCGCCATGTTGCAGAGTTTGGCGAAATCGCCGGTCTCGTCGAGCACGTAGGCGACGCCGCCCGACATGCCTGCGGCAAAATTGCGCCCGGTCTTGCCGAGCACCACGACGATGCCACCGGTCATGTATTCGCAGCAATGATCGCCGGCGCCCTCGACCACGGCGACCGCGCCGGAGTTACGCACGGCAAAACGCTCGCCGGCGATGCCGCGGAAATAGCATTCGCCCTCGATCGCGCCGTACATCACGGTGTTGCCGACGATGATCGACTCTTCCGGCACGATGCCGGAATTGCGCGGCGGCTTGACGATGATGCGGCCGCCCGACAGGCCCTTGCCGACATAGTCGTTGCCTTCGCCTTCGAGATCGAAGGTGACGCCGCGCGCCAGCCAGGCGCCGAAGGCCTGGCCCGCGGTGCCCTTGAAGCTGACCTGGATGGTGTCGTGCGGCAGGCCGGCATGGCCGTAGATCTTGGCCACCGTACCGGACAGCATCGCACCGGCGCTGCGGTCGGTGTTGTTGATCTCGGCCTCGATCCTGACCGGCGCGCCGCGATCGAGCGCGGGCCGCGCCTTCTCGATCAGGGTGCGGTCGAGCACGGCCTCCAGATGATGGTTCTGGTTCTGCGAATGATAGATCTTCTGGCCCGGCAGCTCGCTCTGGCGCACGAACAGCTTTGAGAAGTCGAGCCCCTTGGCCTTCCAGTGCGCCACCAGAGTGGACTGGTCGAGCATCTGGGTCTGGCCCACCATCTCGTTGAAAGAGCGGTAGCCGAGTGCGGCCATGATCTCGCGGACTTCCTCGGCGACGAAGAAGAAGTAGTTGATGACGTGCTCGGGCTGCCCCGTGAAACGCTTGCGCAGCACCGGATCCTGGGTGGCGACGCCGACCGGGCAGGTGTTGAGATGGCACTTGCGCATCATGATGCAGCCGGCTGCGATCAGGGGCGCGGTGGCGAATCCGAATTCGTCGGCGCCGAGCAGCGCGCCGATCACGACGTCGCGTCCGGTGCGGAAGCCGCCGTCGACCTGCACCACGATGCGGCTGCGCAGCCGCTCGCGCACCAGCGTCTGGTGGGTTTCGGCAAGCCCGATTTCCCAGGGCGAACCGGCATGCTTGATCGAGGTGAGGGGGGACGCGCCGGTGCCGCCCTCGAAGCCGGCGATCGTGACATGGTCGGCGCGCGCCTTGGCAACGCCTGCGGCCACGGTGCCGACGCCGATTTCGGAGACGAGCTTGACCGACACCTGGCCGTCGGGATTGACGTTCTTCAGATCGTAAATGAGCTGAGCGAGATCCTCGATCGAATAGATGTCGTGGTGCGGCGGCGGCGAGATCAGGCCGACGCCGGGCGTCGAATGCCGCACGCGCGCGATGGTGGCGTCGACCTTGTGGCCGGGCAACTGGCCGCCTTCGCCGGGCTTGGCGCCCTGCGCCATCTTGATCTGCATCATGTCGGCGTTGACGAGATATTCCGTCGTGACGCCGAACCGGCCAGAGGCGACCTGCTTGATCGCCGAGCGCATCGAATCGCCGTTCGGCATCGGCTTGAAGCGATCGCTCTCTTCGCCGCCTTCGCCGGTGTTGGACTTGCCGCCGATCCGGTTCATCGCGATCGCCAGCGTGGTATGCGCCTCGCGCGAGATCGACCCGAAACTCATCGCGCCGGTGGCAAAACGCTTGACGATGTCCTTGGCCGGCTCGACCTGGTCGAGCGGCACCGGCTTGCGCTTTTCGTCCTCGGCGGTCTTGATCCGGAACAGGCCGCGCAGCGTCAATAGCCGCTCGGACTGCTCGTTGAGGATTTTCGCGAACGCCCGGTAGCGCTCCAGCGAATTGCCACGCACGGCGTGCTGCAGCGCAGAGACCGAGTCGGCGGTCCAGGCATGATCCTCGCCGCGGGTGCGATAGGCATATTCGCCGCCGACGTCGAGCGCGGTCTTGTATTCGAGCGCGCCGCCGAACGCATCGGCATGGCGGCGCGTGGTTTCCTCGGCGATTTCGGCCAGCCCAACGCCTTCGATGCGGGTATGGGTGCCGACGAAATACTTCGCGACGAAATCCGCCTTCAGCCCGACGGCGTCGAAGATCTGGGCGCCGCAATATGACTGATAGGTCGAGATGCCCATCTTCGACATCACCTTGAGCAGGCCCTTGCCGATCGACTTGATGTAGCGCTTGACGATCTCGTAATCATCGAGCGCCGCCGGCAAATTGTCCTTCATCGCGATGATGGTTTCGAACGCGAGGTAGGGGTTGATCGCCTCGGCGCCATAGCCGGCGAGACAGGCGAAGTGATGCACCTCGCGCGGTTCGCCGGATTCCACCACGAGGCCGACCGACGTCCGCAGGCCGGTGCGGATCAGATGATGATGCACGGCGGCGCAGGCCAGCAGCGAGGGGATCGGAATCCGGTCGGTGCCCGCGGCGCGGTCGCTCAGGATGACGATGTTGATGCCTTCGCGGACCGCGGCTTCGGCGCGCGCGCAGAGTTCGTCGAGCACCTGCTCGAGGCCCGCGGCGCCAAGGCCGGCGTGGAAGGTGGTGTCGAGCGTGCGCGACTTGAAATGGCTGTCGGCGACCTCGGAGATCGAGCGGATCTTTTCCAGGTCCCCGTCGGTCAGGATCGGCTGGCGCACTTCGAGCCGCTTGGTGCCGGCCAGGCCCTGCAGGTCGAACAGGTTCGGCCGCGGTCCGATGAT
>CALROE020000094.1:0-8488 GCA_943369715.1 Bradyrhizobium ivorense | reverse complement strand
AATGGATTGCTTCGTCGCAAGCGCTCCTCGCAATGACGTTGTGAGAGTGTCGATGTGCCTTCGCTACCTCTTCTTCGCATAGAGCAGCGGCACCGCCGAATCCACCATCACCTCGATCAGGCTGACGCCGTCATGCGCGAGACCGCGCGCGAGCGCCGGCGCCAATTCGGCCGATGTGCTGACCCGCATCGCGTCGCAACCCATGCCCTCGGCGATCTTCACAAAATCGATGCCGGGCAGATCGAGGCCGGGCACGTTGCGGACCTGCATGACCTGGCTGAACGAGCGCATCGCGCCGTAGCCCAGATTGTTGATCACCACGACGGTCAGCGGCAGCTTGCGCTGTGCGGCGGTCCACAGCGCCTGGATCGAATACATTGCCGAGCCGTCGCCGATCAGGCAGACGGTCCGGATGCCGGGGCGGGCGAGCGCCATGCCGACGGCGGCGGGCAGGCCAAAGCCGAGGCCGCCGCTCGCCATGGTGCAGAAACTGTCCTGTCCGCGCATCGGCATGTATTTCTGCATCGCCGGACGGTGTGACGGGGCTTCCTCCACCAGCACGGCGTCACCGGGCATGGCCGACGACAGCGCGTGCAGCAGGTATTCGACCGGAATAGGATCGCCCGCGTTCGGCGCCGGCGGCAACACGCGGCCCGCCGGAATCGCGCGTCTGGTCTCGGGCAGCAATTCCAGCAGCATCGCCAGCGCCGGCTTCATGGTCGCGACGATGCTGGTGCCGAAGGGCGTGACCGCCGCCGCATCGGAATCGTCGGTGATCTGGAAGATCGTGGTGGCGCCGTCGAAGATCGAGGCATGGCCCTCGACATGGAAGGTAAAGACCGGAGCGCCGATCACGACCACCAGATCATGGTCACGCAGCGCGTCCGACAATTGGCCCGGCGAGGCATGCAGGAAGCCCGCGAGCTGCGGATGCCGCTCCGGGAAACTGCAGCGCGCTGAAAACGGGCTGATCCAGACCGATGCTCTGGTCTTTTCCGCGACGCGCACCATCAGGTCGACGGCTTCGGCGCGATCGACGCCGGGACCGACGACGAGGGCTGGCCGCTTGCTGGCGGAGAACGCGGCCGCGAGGGCCTGCATCGCATTGGTGTCGGGGCCGAGCTCGCGGCTGACGCTGCGGGCCTCGATGGGCTGGGTTGGATGGGCCCAGTCGTCGATCGGCACCGAAACGAATGTCGGGCCGCAGGGCGGCTGCATCGCCACGTAATAGGCGCGCGCGATCGCGGCGGGCACGTCTTCGGCCCGCGCCGGTTCGACCGAGTATTTGACATAGGGACGCGGAAATTCGGCGGCGCGCTCGGCATAGAGAAAGGGCTGCAACGGCAGGATGCTGCGCGCCTGCTGGCCGGCCGTGATCACCAGCGGGGTCTGGTTGCGATGGGCGGTGAAGATATTGCCGAGCGCATGCCCGACGCCGGCGCCTGAATGCAGATTGACAAAGCCGGCATTGCGGGTGGCCTGCGCATAGCCATCGGCCATGCCGATCACGGAAGCTTCCTGCAAGCCCAGCACGTAGTCGATATCGTCAGGCCAGTCGGCGAGAAACGGCAATTCGGTCGAGCCGGGATTGCCGAACACCTTCTTGATGCCGAAGGATCGCAACAGGTCGAGCGTGGCGTGCTTGACGGTGACGGATTTGCTGGCGGGTTTTACGGGCGTGCGGGACAATGTCGGCTTTCCCTTTATCGTGCGGACTGCGCGTCTTCCTTCACCTCTCCCACAGGGAGAGGTCGGCGCGAAGCGCCGGGTGAGGGGCTTTGTTCCATCGATAGACCGTACCCCCTCACCCCAACCCTCTCCCCATGGGAGAGGGGGCGGACCTTTGTCGGGGCGGACACGGTGCCCGTCACCAACTCGCCGTCCCCTTCATGGTCGGCTGTCCCTGCGAATTCGCGGTCCACAATTCCATGCCGTCGCCGGTCTCGTTGGCGTTGACCGAGAATTCGCTGCCTTCGAACAGCGGCTGCACGCCGCGATAGCTGAATTTCTCTGGTGCTACGCCGCCATGAAGTTTGGCGGCGAGTTCGACGATGAAGGCTGCCTGCATCGGGCCATGGAACACGAGGCCGGGATAGCCCTCGACCCTGGTGACGTAATCGCGGTCGTAGTGAATGCGGTGGCCGTTGAAAGTCAGCGCCGAATAGCGAAACAGCAGCACGGGATCGGCCATGTGGCTTTCGCGATGCTTCGCAACGGGCGGCGGCGGGGGGGCCTTGTCGGGCGCCGCCGGCTGCGTCGTCGACATGTCGCGATAGACGATATCTTGCCGCTCGCGGATCGCGGTGCCGCGCGGTGTGGTGATCAGGTGCTCGACGGAGACAAAACACAGCGCGCCGGTGCTGCCGGTCTTCATCGTCACATCCGAGATCCGCGAGGTCCGCTTCGCTTCGTCGCCGACCCGCAGCGGTTCGAAAAATTCCAGTTCGCCGCCGGCCCACATCCGGCGCGGCAGCGGCACCGGCGGCAGGAAGCCGCCGCGGGTGGGATGACCGTCCGGACCCAGTTCCGACATTGGAAACACCGGCTGCGCCAGGCACCAATGCACGGTCCATGGCGCGGCATCGCCGTCCCTGGGCTCGCCGATCTCCTGGAACAGGGTGGCGCGTAGGCCCTTTACCAGCTGCGCCGTGACAATATCGGAGGCCTCGGTGGTTTTTCCAATCCACCCACGCAAATGCTCGAGGTCGAGTTTTTCGGTCATGGCGATTTGGTCCGAAGGTGAGGGGCTTTGGCGGCCGAAGGACAATCGCCGATGCCGGGAACGGCGCCGTAGTGGCGCGGCTCGCCGACGAAGATCGCGGCGGGCGCGGCATAGGTCACCTTGCCATTCGGCGTATCGACCTCGATGCGACGCAAATGCGGATGCACGGCGAGATCGGCCATGGTGTTGACCTCGGCAAAGGCAATGTCGGAGTCGGCCAGGCGCTTCAGGAGATCGACACGTGACATCCTGGCAAAACTGTCGCCGACCGCCTGGTCCGTGAGCTGCCGGTTGCGGACGCGCTCGACCATGCTGGCGAAGCGGGGATCGTTCGGCAGATCAGGCTGATCCAGCACCTCGGCGCAAAGCTTCTTCCATTCGCGCTCGCTCTGGATCGAGATCAGGATTCCCTTGCCGTCCTTCGACTGGAAAACCCCGTAGGGCGCGATCGAGGGATGCGCCAGCGCCATGCGCTTGGGCGGATTGCCGGCTTCCGAATTGAGCAGCGGCACCGCCAGCCAGTCGGCCATGACGTCGAACATCGAAATCCGGATGTCGGCGCCCTTGCCCGTGCGTCCCCGCGCGATCAGGGCCTCGAGGATGGAGGCATGCGCGGTGGCGCCGGTGGCGATGTCGACCACGGAAATGCCGACCCGCGACGGTCCCTCCGGACCGCCGGTGATCGATGCCAGTCCGCTCTCGGCCTGGATCAGCAGATCATAGGCCTTGCGATCGGCGTAGGGACCGTCGTCGCCATAGCCGGAAATGGTGCAGCAGATCAGTTTTGGGTATTCTTTTCGCAGGCGTTGCAGCGAGAAGCCGAGTTTGTCCATCGAGCCGGGCTTGAGGTTTTGTAACAGCACATCCGCGCCTGCGATCAGCTTTTCGAGGCTCGCGCGACCTTCTTTGGTAGCGAGGTCGATCACCGCAGAATCCTTGCCGCGGTTGAGCCAGACGAAATAGCTGCTCTGGCCTTTCGCCGCGGCATCGTAGCCGCGGGCAAAGTCGCCTTCCGGCCGCTCCACCTTGATGACATGGGCGCCGGCATCCGCCAGCCGCGAACTGCAGAACGGGGCGGCGACCGCCTGTTCGACGGCAATGACGGTCAGTCCCTCAAGCGGCAGCATGTTTTGACTTCTCAGTAGGAGCGGGGCATGCCGAGCACGTGTTCGGCGACATAGGACAGAATGAGATTGGTCGAGATCGGCGCCACCTGGTAGAGTCGGGTTTCGCGGAACTTGCGCTCGACGTCATATTCCTCGGCAAAGGCGAAGCCACCAAAGGTCTGCACGCAGGCGTTGGCCGCTTCCCAGGAGGCATCGGCCGCCAGCATCTTGGCCATGTTGGCCTCGGCGCCGCAATCGAGCCCGGCTTCGTATTTGCGGGTCGCTTCCTTCACCATCAGTTCGGCGGCGCGCATCGCCGCATAGGATTTGGCGATCGGAAACTGGATGCCCTGGTTCTGGCCGATCGGGCGGCCGAACACGACGCGCTCCCGGGCATAGGCGGTGGCCTTGGCGATGAACCATTTGGCGTCGCCGATGCATTCGGACGCGATCAGGATGCGCTCGGCATTCATGCCGGACAGGATGTAGCGAAAGCCCTTGCCTTCCTCGCCGATCAGGTTTTCGGCCGGCACCCGCATGTCGGTGAAGAACACTTCCGTGGTGGCGTGGTTCATCATGGTGCGGATCGGGCTGATGGTGAGCCCGTTGCCTTTTGCCGCCTTCATGTCGACGATGAACACCGACAGGCCGTCGGTGCGTTTCTTGGCCTCGTCCTTCGGCGTGGTGCGGGCCAGCAGGATCATCAGGTCGGAATATTCGGCGCGGCTGGTCCAGATCTTCTGGCCGTTGACGATGTAATCGCCATTGCCGTCGCGTTTCGCAAAGGTCTTCAGCGACGAGGTGTCGGTGCCGCTGGTCGGCTCGGTGACGCCGAAGGCCTGCAGCCGCAGTTCGCCGGTGGCAACCTTCGGCAGGTACCTGGCCTTCTGTTCGTCGCTGCCGTGCCGCAGCAGGGTGCCCATGGTGTACATCTGGGCATGGCAGCCGCCGCCGTTGCAGCCGGCACGCTGGATTTCCTCGAGGATCGCAGCCGCAGCCGACAGCTTCAGGCCGGCGCCGCCATATTCCTCGGGGATCAGCACCGAGAGATAGCCGGCTTCGGTCAGCGCATCGACGAAGGCGGAGGGGTAGGCCATCTCGCGGTCGAGCTTGCGCCAGTATTCGCCGGGAAACTGGGCGCATAGCTTGGCGACGGCATCGCGGATGTCGGCAAATTCGTCTTGTGGCTCGGTGGCGGTCATCTGAACTCGGCTGGTGGGAATCGAGGGCGCGTGGCAGCCCGCGGCGCGGTTAAAACCCTGCGCCGTGGATAGGCTGGTCGGAGCCGGCGATCAAGGCCGGCAAATTCATGCGGGTATGCGTACCGGCAGCGACTCGATGCCCCTGACGAAGCTGGAATAGACCCGCTTCGGCTCGCCGACCACCTCGATCCTGTCGAAGCGCTTCAGCATCTCCTCCCACACGATCTTGAGCTGCAGCTCGGCGAGCCGCATCCCGACGCAGCGGTGGATGCCGAAGCCGAACGACAGGTGGGTGCGGGGCCGGGCGCGATCGATGATGAATTCGTTGGGGTTGTCGATACCTTCCTCGTCGCGGTTGCCGGAGACGTACCACATCACGACGCGGTCGCCCTTCCTGATGTGCTTGCCGCCGATCTCGGTATCGACCAGTGCGGTGCGCCGCATATGCGCCAGCGGGGTCTGCCAGCGGATCACTTCCGGCACCATGCTGTCGATCAGCGCCGGATTGTCGCGCAGCTTCTGATACTGCTCGGGGTGCTCGCTCAGGGCCAGCACCGAGCCGCTCATGGTGTTGCGGGTGGTATCGTTGCCGCCGACGATCAACAGGACGATGTTACCCATCAGATTGTCGGGGTCCATGTGCCTGGTGGCGTCGCTGTGCGCCATCATCGAGAGCAGGTCGTTGCGCGGCTCGGAGTTGACGCGCTCGTTCCACAGATTGGCGAAGTACGCCCGGCATTCGTCCATTTCCTGGCGGCGCTGCTCCGGCGAATTCACCACACCGCTCTTCGGCAGCGCCGTAGCGACATCCGACCAGCGCGTCAGCTTGCGACGTTCCTCGAATGGAAAATCAAACAACGTTGCCAGCATCTGTGTCGTCAGCTCGATCGAGACGCGTTCGACGAAGTTAAAGGTCTCGTTGCGCGGCAGATTGTCCAGCACCTTGATGCTGCGCTCGCGGATCAGCTTTGCGAGTTCGTCCAGATGCGTCGGCGTGAACATCGGCGACACGGTCTTGCGTTGCGCCGAATGCTTGGGCTGGTCCATCGCGATGAAGCTCGGCCAGTCATATCCAACCGGCGCGTCGCGGATATTGATGCCGCCGAATGCCGCGTCGGACGAGAGAATGCCGTGGTTGGTGTCGACATGCATGATGTCGTTGTACTTGGTGACCGACCAATAGGGTTCGATCGGCGAGTTGGTGCAGTAATGCACCGGCTCTTCCTTGCGCAGCCGCTCGAACCAGGGCCACAGCGTATCGTTCTGGAACAGCCGCGGCGCGCCCGGGTGAAAATCCTTCAGTGGCGTGGAATAGGCCTCTTCGCGCGCCAGGCGTTGAAGCTCGGCCTTGTCGGCTCTCACTGCTGTCTGGATGTTCATCGTGATCGATCCCAAATGGATGTCGGAGTGTCAGCCGGTAATGCGCACCGGCAGGGTTTCGTAGCCTTTGACGAAGCTGGAATACACCCGCTTGGGCTCGCCGACCACCTCAATATTGTCGAAGCGCTTGAGGATTTCCTCCCAGATGATCTTCAATTGCAGCTCGGCCAGCCGGATCCCGACGCAGCGGTGAATGCCGAAGCCGAAGGAGATGTGGGTGCGCGGCCGCGCCCGGTCGATCATGAATTCGTAGGGACGGTCGATCACTTCGTCGTCGCGGTTTCCCGAGACATACCACATCACGACCTTGTCGCCTTTCCTGATCTGCTGGCCGCGGAATTCGAAGTCCTCGAGCGCGGTCCGGCGCATATGCGCCAGCGGCGTCTGCCAGCGGATCACTTCCGGCACGAAGCTGTCGATCAGTTCGGGATTGGCGCGCAGCTTGCTGTACTGGTCCGGATTCCTGCTCAAGGCATAGATGCTGCCCGACAGGGTATTGCGGGTGGTGTCGTTGCCGCCGACGATCAAGAGGATCAAATTGCCGAGGAAGTTCTTCGGGTCCATGTCGCGCGTTGCATCGCTGTGCGCCATCATCGACAGCAGGTCGCTCTTCGGCGGCTGGTTGACGCGCTCCTTCCAGAGCCTTGCAAAATAGGTCGCGCATTCCAGCAGTTCGACCTGGCGATCCTCTTCGGTGGCGACCAGGCCGTCGGGGCCGGGAAGCGTGGTGGCGATGTCGGACCACCGCGTCAGTTTGCGGCGGTCCTCCCAGGGAAAGTCGAACAGCACGGCGAGCATCTGCGTGGTCAGTTCGACCGAGACCCGATCGACCCAGTCGAACACCTCGTTAGCTGGCAGATTGTCGAGGCATTCGGCCGACCGCTTGCGGATGTTGATCGCGAGCTGGTCGAGATGCGTCGGCGTAAACATCGGCGCCACGGTCTTGCGCTGCGCCGAGTGGCGCGGCTGGTCCATGGCGATAAAGCTCTCGCGCCGAAAATCGGACGGGACGTCGCGGATGGTGATGCCGCCGAGCGAAGCCGCCGACGAGAACACCGAATGATTGGTCTCGATGTCCATGATGTCGTTGTATTTGGTCACCGACCAGTACGGCCCGAACATGCTGTCCCTGCAGTAATGCACCGGGGCTTCCCGGCGCAGCCGGTCGAAATACGGCCAGAAGGAATCGGTCCTGAACAATTCGGGCTGGCTGACGTCGATCTCGTCGAGCGGAATGGACCAGGCCTTGTCGGCGGCCGCCTTCTGATGGGAATCCACGCCAGGGTCGATTGTGCCGTGCATCGGACGTCTCCTCGTTCTCCCCTCCGTGGTTAACTTCCGGAGGGCGTCATTTGGGGCGAATTACAGCCCGCCGCGCGCTGCATGGCAAGGGCGAGTTTGGTGCTTTCGGCCGCACGAAAGCACCGATCCGGCCAAGCACTCTTCCCGGCGCTCCAGGCCCGTGACAAGCTCATGCGCAAGGAATAAGGCTGTGCACGACAAGCCGTCATTGACCTGGAGGCCGCCGGACCATGATTCCCAACGCGCAACGGATGTTCAACTTCGATCTCGGCGAAACCGCGGATGCGATTCGCGAAACCGTTCAGTCTTTCTCCAGCAAGGAGGTCGCGCCGCGCGCCGCCGAAATCGACAAGAGCAACGAATTTCCGCGTGACCTGTGGCCAAAAATCGGCGCGCTCGGCCTCCACGGGATTACCGTCGAGGAAGAATATGGCGGAAGCGGGCTCGGCTATCTCGAGCACTGCATCGCGGTTGAGGAGCTTTCGCGGGCGTCGGCGGCGGTCGGCCTGTCCTACGGCGCGCATTCGAACCTCTGCGTCAACCAGATCCGCCGCAACGGCAATGAGGCGCAGAAGCGGAAATATCTTCCAAAGCTGATCTCGGGCGAGCATGTCGGTTCGCTGGCGATGTCGGAGCCGGGCGCCGGCTCCGACGTGGTGTCGATGGCGACCCGCGCCGAGAAGAAGGGCGACCGCTTCGTCATCAACGGCAGCAAGATGTGGATCACCAATGGTCCGGTCGCCGATACGCTGGTGGTCTATGCCAAGACCGACGCC
>CALROE020000093.1:0-8527 GCA_943369715.1 Bradyrhizobium ivorense | reverse complement strand
ACCCGGCCAATCCGCAGCAGAAAAGCCTTCCCTCCAGGGCGATCGAGAAGGTCAAGGAAGTCGCGAAATCGGCCGGCGACATTTTCAGCCGCGTGCCCTGCCTGCCGCCGAAGGGCGGCGCCCGGAAAATGGGCTCGCTGCCGCGCGTGGCGAGCGAGCTCGCCGCCGGTGAGCCGGTGGTGATCGTGGCCTTCGGTTCTTCCTCGACACAAGGCCATGGCTCGACGTCGCCGGACTTCAACTATCCCAACCGGCTGGCGGCGCAGCTGCGCCGGCAATATCCGTCCGCCGACATCACCGTGGTCAACGCCGGCAAGGGCGGCGAGGACGCTCCCGAAATGATGAAGCGGCTGCAGACCGCCGTGCTCGACATGCATCCGGATCTGGTGATCTGGCAGGTCGGCACCAACGCCGTGCTGCGCAACCTCGATCCCGCCGAAACAGCCAGGCTGGTCGAGGAAGGCATTGCGCGGATTCAGGCTGTTGGCGCCGACCTCGTGCTGGTCGATCCGCAATATTCGCCGGCGGTCAACGCGCGCGCCGAAAGCGCCAGCAAGATGATCAACCTGCTCGGCAAGGTCGCCGAGCTGCGTCATGTCGGCATCTTCCCGCGCTTCGAGGTGATGCGCGACTGGCACGAGAGGCAGGCGATCCCGATCGACAATTTCGTCATCGCCGACGGCCTGCACATGAGCGACTGGGGCTACGCCTGCTTCGCCCAGCTGCTCGGCGACGACATCATCAAGTCGGTCGGCCAGATCAAGCTCGGCATCAACGTGCCGTCCGATGTGCGGACGTATCGGCCGATGTGAGGGGGCGGCGGTGCCAACCGCCGTCATTGCGAGGAGCTCTTGCAACGAAGCAATCCAGCTTTCTTGCTTGAGGCGAGATGGATTGCTTCGCTTCGCTCGCAATGACGTTGATTGTGTCTTCGAATCGCCTCACGCCGTCTCCAGCGCCGCCACCAAGTCCTCGATCAGATCGTCGCGGTGCTCGAGTCCGGCCGAGAACCGGATAAATCCTTCGCTGATCCCGAGTTCGGCGCGCGCCTCCGGCGTCAGCCGCTGATGCGTCGTGGTCGCGGGATGGGTGACGAGGCTCTTGGCATCGCCGAGGTTGTTGGAGATCCGCGAAATCTTCAGCGCGTTGAGGCAGCGGAATGCCGCGGCCTTGCCGCCCTTGACCTCGAAGCCGACCAGCGTCGATCCGGCGCGCATCTGCTTCTTCACCGTTGCGGCCTGCGGATGATCGGACCTTCCGGGATAGATCAGCCGCGAGATTTTCGGATGCTGCGCCAGCGCGTCGGCGATGGCGCCTGCGGTTTCGGTCTGGGCGCGGACCCGCACCGCCAACGTCTCCAGCCCCTTCAGCAGCACCCAGGCGTTGAACGGCGACATCGACGGGCCGGTCTGGCGCATGAAATTGTGAATGTGCTCGGCGATGAATGCTTCCGACGCTAGAATAATGCCGCCGAGGCAGCGGCCCTGGCCGTCGATGTGCTTGGTCGCGGAATACACCACGACGTCGGCGCCAAGCGTCAGCGGGCTCTGCCAGATCGGCGTCGCAAACACATTGTCGACGATCAGCCGCGCGCCGCCGGCATGCGCGATCTCGGCGATCGCGCCGATGTCGAGCACGTCGAGCGTCGGATTGGTCGGGCTCTCCAGGAAACAGGTTTTGGTGTTCGGCCGCATCGCCTTCTGCCACTGGTCGAGATCGAGGCCGTCGACCAGCGTGGACGAAATGCCGTAGCGCGGCAGCAGGTCTTCCACCACGTAGCGGCAGGACCCGAACATCGCCTTTGCCGCCACCACATGATCGCCGGCCTTCAGGGGAGCGAGAATGGCTGTCGTCACCGCGGCCATGCCGGTGGCGGTGGCGCGCGCGGCTTCGGCGCCTTCGAGCTCGATCATGCGGCGCTCGAACATCGAGATGTTGGGATTGGAAAAGCGCGAATAGAGAAAGCCGGGCTCCTCGCCCTTGAACCGCGCCTCGCATTGCTCGGCTGAGTCGTAGATAAAACCCTGGGTCAGGAACAGCGCTTCGGACGTTTCGCCGTATTGCGAACGCAACGTGCCGGAATGCACAAGCCGGGTTTCGGGACGGTAGCGGGCGGTGGATTTAGTCTCAGACATGTGACCTCCGTCGTGACCAAACGAAAAATGGTCACAAAAAAACCGGCCTGGAAAAAATTCCACAGGCCGGGATCACACATGTCCCCGGCCTGTTTAGCGACTTGTTTAACGTGGCTGCAAGCCGGCCGGCTCAAATCACCACGGGATAAGTCATGCTGATATTCCCTTGCGCCCTTTCCGTCAAGGCGACCATCGGATAACCGGTAAAAGTCCGCATTTTCAGCGTCTGGATGGCCGGAAAGCCCGGCCCTTCCTGAGGACCCCCATCGTGACCTTCACGCTTTCGCCCGACGCCAATGGCATTCTGCCCGACCGCATGATCGCGGCGATGGCGGATGCCGGCCTGATTTTGCCGGCCTATCCGTTCGTCGAAAGCCAGATCCAGCCGGCGAGCCTCGATCTGCGTCTCGGCGACATCGCCTATCGGGTGCGCGCGAGTTTTTTGCCGGGGCCGGGCGCCACGGTGGCCGAGCGCATCGACGAGTTGAAGCTGCATGAAATCGACCTGACCGACGGCGCCGTGCTGGAGACCAACTGCGTCTACATCGTGCCGCTGCTGGAGAGCCTCGCGCTGCCGCCCGAAATCGTCGCCGCCGCCAATCCCAAGAGTTCGACCGGCCGGCTCGACGTCTTCACCCGCGTCATCGCCGACGGCACAAGGCGCTTCGACATGATCGGCGCCGGCTATCACGGCCCGCTCTATGCCGAGATCAGCCCGAAGACCTTTCCGGTGCTGCTGCGCGAGGGCTCGCGGCTGTCACAGGTGCGCTTCCGCACCGGCGACGCCATCCTCAATGCCGACGAACTCGACGCGCTGCATGATCTGGAGCGGCTGGTCGATGTCGACGATGCCGATCTCGTCAACGGCGTGGCGCTCAGCGTCGACCTCTCAGGCGAAAACTCCGGCGGATTCGTCGGCTATCGCGCCAAGCGTCACACCGGCGTGGTCGATATCGACCGCCGCGGCGGCTACGCCGTCGGTGAATTCTGGGAACCGATCGCGGCGCGGCCCGACGGCAGCCTCATTCTCGATCCCGGCGAGTTCTATATTCTGGCGTCGAAGGAAGCCGTCCAGGTGCCGCCCGACTACGCCGCCGAAATGGTGCCGTTCGATCCGCTGGTCGGCGAATTCCGGGTGCATTATGCCGGCTTCTTCGATCCTGGCTTTGGCTATGCCGGCGCTGGCGGGCAAGGCTCGCGCGCGGTGCTGGAAGTGCGCTCGCGCGAAGTGCCGTTCATTCTCGAACACGGCCAGATCGTCGGCCGCCTGGTCTACGAGAAAATGCTGGCCCGCCCCGACGCCATGTACGGCCAGCGCATCGGCTCCAACTATCAGGCGCAAGGGTTGAAGCTGAGCAAGCATTTTAAGGTGTGATCGTCATTGCGAGCGCAGCGAAGCAATCCATCTATCCAAGCAAAGAAAGAATGGATTGCTTCGTCGCAAGAGCTCCTCGCAATGACGAGACTTACTATTACGGCCGACACCTCTACCGCATCAGCAGCGCGCCGGCCCAGGCGGCGACGGCGACCAGCATCAGGCCCGGGATCAGGCGTAGCGCGAACGACCGGCTGCCGCTGCTCCAGGCAAACACGATCTTGCTGACGGTGTTGGTGGTGAGCGCGGCGAGCACGGGAAACACCGCGTCGGCAGCCGTCATCTTTCCGGACGCCACCAGTGAAGCCACCGCGATGGCGGCGGAATGGGTGTCGACGAAGCCGGCGGCCGCGGCGGCGACGAGGACGCCGGTCTCGCCGAACCAGTCGCGCAGCGCGGCCGAGACCATCAGCATCGCGGCAAGCGTCAGCGCGAAGATCAGCGCCACGGGCAGGCTGAACGCCTGTCCCGGATGGGGATCCGGCACATCCTTTTCGCGCAAGGTCCGGAGCGTGAAGAAGCCGCCATGGGCTGTCGCGGCAATGCCGGCGCAGATCAGCGGGATGGCAAGCGCGCGCAGCGTGACGATGCTGGTGGCCGCGAGCACCAGCGACATCAGGACGATGGTGGCGACGGTCGACAGCGCCGCGCCGGCGACCGCCGCGGTGAGGATGCCCGGACTCTTCTGAACCCGGGTGCCCATGGCGCCGATGGTGGCGGTGCTGGAGATGAAGCCCGCGGCGAGGCCGGCGATCGGAAGGCCGAAACGCGCCCCGAGCAGCCGGATCAGGATGTATCCCGCGGCGCTGATCGCCATCACCAGGATGACGACGATCCAGATCGCGTGCGGATTGAGCGCGTCATAGGGCCCCATCGCCCGATTGGGCAGCAACGGCAGAACCACCAGGGTCGCGGCGGCGAAGATCAGCGCATCCCGCACCTCTGCCTCGGTGAGCACCGAACGGACGAAATGATGCAGCGGGGCGCGTGCCGCGAGCAGGGCGGCGAGGGCGACGGCGATGCCGGCCGCCAGGGCCGGTTGCTGCATCGAAAGGCCGCCGAGCAGCGCGGTCAGCACCAGCGCGATCTCGGTGGTGAGACCAGGATCTTCGTCGCGCGATCTGAAATAGGCGACGGCAGTCAACGCGGCCACGCCCGCAACGGTGACGGCCAGCACCAGCGCACCGCCCACCATCACGCTGATGGCTCCGGCCAGCGCGACGACCGAGAAGGTGCGGATTCCCGCCGGCGCGCGGGCAGGCCCTTGCCCCTTGCGGCGCTCCCGCTCGGCGCCGATCAGAAGCCCGATGCCGAGCGCTACCGCGAGATTCAGTAGCAGGGGAGGGAGATTCATTCTATTCCCGTTCGTCACACCATCTCGGCACAGCCATTCGCCGTCGCCTTGGGCAATGTGCTCCTGTTGCAATCGCGCGACGTTGATGCGGATCATTGCCGAATGCGCGGCGCTTTGGGAAGCTGCCTCGTTCGCGGTGCGACAGTTCGAACAATGACAGGATCGATGCATGAGTCGTCTTCACCGGGAGAACCACCTCGTCGAGCGCATCGGCTGGCTGCGGGCGGCCGTGCTCGGCGCCAATGACGGGATCATCTCGACCGCCAGCCTGATCCTGGGCGTGGCGTCGGCTGCTGCCTCGCAAAGCGACGTGCTGCTGACCGGCGTTGCCGGCCTGGTCGCCGGCGCGATGTCGATGGCGGCCGGCGAGTATGTTTCGGTCAGTTCGCAGTCCGACACCGAGCACGCCGACCTCGCCCGCGAGAAGAAAGAGCTGGCCGACGACCCGGTGTTCGAGCGGGAAGAACTGGCCCAGGTCTATGTCGCGCGCGGTGTCGAGGCTGAACTCGCCCGCGAAGTCGCGAAGCAGTTGATGGCGAAGGATGCGCTGGGCGCCCATGCCCGCGACGAACTCGGCATTTCGGAGGTCACGACCGCGCGCCCGGTGCAGGCGGCGCTGGCATCGGCCGCGACCTTTTCGGTCGGAGCGGCGGCGCCGTTGGTGCTGGTTCTGGTCTCGCCCTCCAGCGTCCTGATCCCGGTGGTGTCGGCGGGATCGTTGCTGTTCCTCGCTCTGCTCGGCGCGATCGGCGCGAAAGCCGGCGGCGCCGGCCTGCTGAAGCCGACCATCCGCGTGACCTTCTGGGGCGCCTTCGCGATGGCACTGACGGCGGGAATCGGCGCCGTGTTCGGCAAGGTCGTGTGAACACAGGAATTTTGCGGATGGTGGGTTCCCCGGATGCGAATGCCGCGGCCGGGTGAATTTCACGATGCCTGCCGTGAATTTCGTGTGATGGAAAACCGTGCCAAAACAATATCTTGCTTTCTGTGCATGGGGTTGTTTTCGATGTTTTGGTCGGGAGCGGGCACCCGTCGGCCTCAGGCTGAAGGAATCGGACTGCGGAACCAGGGGTTTGGGAGATCGCCATGAACGGGACGACGGACGGCGCGCGCGAGGCGCAATGGCTGAAATGGCGCAGCGTCGCCGATCTCTATCATGCTTATTTCACCGGGCTCATCCTCACCGTGGTGACGCGGCGCGGCACGGCCGATGCCGCGGAATTCGTGTTCCGGGTGTTTCGCCGCCAGCAGCAGGAGCGCTTCCTGCCCGGCCTCGAAAAGCTGGGCCTGAGCCATCTGCCGCCGGCGGTGGCGGCGGCGCAGTATCATTATCTCTCGAACTGGATCGGCGGCGTCCATGTCGAATACATGTACGAGAACGACGCCAAGGCCTGGATCCGCTATCCGCCGCCGCGCTGGATCTGGAAGGGCACCGCGATCTGCGGCGTGCCCGGCGAGGTGTCGCGGGCGATGCTGCGCGGCTGGCACGCCAACAATGGCGCCGCCCTCGGCGATCTCCGGCTGGGTTTTGTCTGCACCAAGCAGAGCGTCGACGGTCAGGACGGGCTGGAGGGCTATTACTGCCAATACGACCATCCGCTCGAGATCGATCAACGCATGGTGTTCGCGCGTCATCTCGAAGCGCCATTGTTCGATCCAGCGGCGGCACCGGCGCTGCCCGTCGCCAGCTGGCCGAAGCCGCGTCTGGAAAAAGCCTACCGCAACTACGCCATGGAATATGTGCGCACCGCCGCCCCCGTCATGGTGCAGGTGTTCGGCCCCGAAGACGCCGGCTACCTCCTGCATCTCACGGGCAGGCTGATCGGCATGCAGTATTTCGACGAGATCGCGCGCGATCTCGGCGCGACGCGCGGATCGGCAAGAGATTTCGCGGCGTTTCTGCGCGCACTGTTCGACGCGCAGGACGATGTCGCTGACATCAGCGAGTCCGGCGGTGCCTTCGAAATCCGGCAGCAGACCTGGAAGCTGATGGCCGATGTCGGCGATTATCACCCGGCCTGCGCCCGGGTGCTCGAAGGCTTGTTCCAGGGCCTCGCCGCCGGCTGCGGCCGGCACATCCCGGTGCACCTGAAGCCATCGCCGGGCGGCAAGCCGCCCTTTGTGTGGTCGATCGGCTGAGCGAACTGTGCCGCGACGTGCCGGCGCAGGCGGCCCATGCGCCCGGCGCGCATGGCATCGTTCCGGATCGGTGCTAGGAAACGGCCGGCACGGCAAATAGATCGGGCTGCGGCGCGACGCGCGCGGGAGAAGAAATGTCCGATATCGGTGTCGCCGAAATCCCCGTTGATGACGACGAGCGCCCGCTTCCGCCGCCGGAAGCGCCGGTGAAGAACGCGCTGGTCGAGGGGCCGATCCTGCGGACGCTGTTGTGGCTGGCCTGGCCGAACGTGATCGCGCTCTCGGCCGGCACCTGCGTGGTAATCGCGGAGACCTCCTATATCGGCCGGCTCGGCGTCGAATCGCTGGCGGCGATGGCGCTGGTGTTTCCGTTCGTGATCCTGACCATGACGATGTCGGGCGGCGCGATGGGCGGCGGCGTGGCCTCCGCAATCGCGCGCGCGATCGGCGCCGGCGATATCGACCGCGCCTCGACGCTGGCGGCGCATGCGATGCTGATCGGCATCAGCCTCGGCCTGGTGTTCATGCTGGGCATGCTGATCTTCGGCCCCACGCTGCTGGAATTGCTCGGCGGTCGCGGCAACGTGCTGGCCCAGGCCATCGGCTATGTGCAGATTTTCTTCGGCGGCGCGGTGGTGCCCTGGCTGATGAATACGTTCGCGGGAATTTTGCGCGGCACCGGCAACATGAAGCTGCCGTCGCTCTTGATGCTGTCGTCCGCCACCTGCCAGATCATTCTGGGCGGCACGCTCGGCCTCGGCCTCGGGCCGATCCCGTCGTTCGGCATGCGCGGCGTCGCCGCCGGCTCGCTGGTCGCCTATGTGATCAGCGTCTCCGTGATGGCCTGGTACATATTTTCCGGGCGCGCGCGTGTGGTTCCCAAGATCAGGGGCCTGCGGATTCAGTGGGCGATGTTCTTCGACATCCTGAAGGTCGGCGCCGTCTCCTGCTTCTCGCCGCTGCAGTCGGTGCTGACCGTCGCCATCTTCACTCACATGCTGGCGCAGTTCGGCACCGAAATCCTGGCCGGCTACGGCGTCGGTGCCCGGCTCGAATTCATGCTGACCTCGATCGCGTTCGCGGTCGGCATCGCCTCGGTGCCGATGGTCGGGATGGCGATCGGCGCGCAGCGGGTGGCGCGGGCGCGACGGATCGCATGGATCGCGGGCTGTGTCGCCTTCGTGTCGGTCGGGGTGTTCGCCACCGCGATCGCGATATTTCCCGATCTCTGGGTCAGCATCTTCACCGACGATCCCAGCGTGCGCGCCGCCAGCCGGCAATATCTGTCGATCGCGGCACCGATGTATGCCTTCATCGGGCTGTCGATCTCGATGTATTTTTCCTCGCAGGGGGCGGCGAAGGTGCTGGGGCCGGTGCTGTCGCAAACCGCACGGCTGGTGTTCGTCGCCGCCGGCGGCTGGTGGCTGGCGACCGTCAATGCCTCAGCGGCGAACTATTTTGCGCTGGCGGCAGCGTCCATGGTGGTGCTCGGTGTGCTGTCCGCCGCCAGCGTTATCTTCACGC
>CALROE020000092.1:0-8548 GCA_943369715.1 Bradyrhizobium ivorense | reverse complement strand
ACCCGGAATCCTAGGAGTCCGGGTTCGATGCTTCGCATCGCCCCGGAATGACGGTCTGTCTACTTCTTCCCGGCGTAGGACGCGCCCATGCCGGCGCGCACATCGGCCTGGATGCCATAGGGTGCGATCGGATAGCGCAGGCCGTTTTTGGCCAGTTGCTTCATGCCCGCGATCGCCTTGGCGAGATGCGCGGGCGACAGCGCCATTAGCATCTCCTCATCCGGCACGCCACCATAGCGGCGCTCGGCAAAGCACGGCAGCGACAGGCTGGGCTCGCCGGTTTTGAGCGCCCGCCCCCATGAATCGGCGCAGGCGGTCTCGCCGACCACGCCCCATTCGAACTTCTTGTAGCCGGTATATTGCAGCCCGTTGATCAAGATGATCATCTGTCCAGGCGTGGCATAGACCAGGCAGATGTCCGGCGGATCGAGCCGGCCGCTCGACAGCGGGCTCACCGCCAGCGCCAGATATTGTCCGTAGGCCACGACATCCAGTGCCTCCTGGCGCTTGCGCGCGTCCTCAGCGGTGCCATGCCAGACACCGACGTAATTTGTGCCCTCGAGAAACTTCTCGTCCGTTGGCGCCAGACCGATCACGGCGCGGCACTGCGCGCCGACGAGGTCGTCGGCGGTGATGCCGACGGTCCAGCCCAGCCGCGAGGCCATGCTGACGATCTGGTCGGTGGTGTGAACGGCTGATGGACGCCGGATTTTCGGGATCGCCGTCATTTCCTCCACGGTGGCGAACATCTTCATGCCGATCACGGTGGTCTTGAGCCGAAGCAGGCTGTTCAGATCGGCCACCATGCCGGCCAAATCGAGTTGTTCCGGCGGCGATTGCTGTTGCATGGCGTAACTCCCAAAGCGACGGTCAGGCGCTGCGCGCCCGTTCGATCAATTCTAACCCGATTGTTTCAACGTTGCGACAGCGGCTTCGGGGTCGCGGCCGGCCCCGGCAGCAAATCGTCGATCTTGCCGGTGAGCCGATAGGCGATCAGGCCCATCCATTCGCGAATGCCGATCGTGGTGCGGTCCAGCCCTCCCATCGAGAGCACCGTAAATCGCCAGAGATCCTCAGCCCCACCGACCCGCCAGTCGACCGGATAAGCTTCGACGGCAAACCCGGCCTTGCGGAACAGGCCGATCGAGCGCGGCATATGGAATGCGGACGTGACCAGCAGCCATCGATCGCCCGGTCCGGGCGCGGCAATCGCTTTGGAGAATTCGGCGTTTTCCTGGGTATTGCGCGACTGCCGTTCCATGATCAGGCGCTGTCTGGATATCCCCAGGCTCTCGAACAGCGCCGCGGCATAATCGGCTTCCCTGGCCTCGTTCGACATCAGATTCCCGCTTCCCCCGGTGAAGATGATGCGGGCGGCGGGATATCGATGGGCGAGCGCCGCCGCGGCGATGATTCGGTCGGCCGCGCTGCCGACGACGGCGGTGCCGAGGCTCGCCGACACACCGGCGTCGATCGAACCGCCGAGCACGATCACGCCGTCGGGCGCACCGCGCGCGGCATCCCATCGTGGAAACCGGTGTTCGAGGGGATAGAGCAGCCTGTATCCCAGCGGCGAAAATCCGCAGATCGCGAACAGGGAGACGGATACGATCAGCAGCTTGCGGCCAAGTGCCGACAACCGCGTCGCCAGCAGAACCGCACCGACGAGACCGAGGCCGATGAGGAAGTTGGTCGGCAGCAGGATGATGCCGAGGGTCTTGGAAAGCAGAAAGAACAAAAACGGGATCTCCCTCGGATGCCCGGCGCCGCGCCAGTCATGGAATCCGTCATACGCGGGCTTGACCCGGGTATCCATCTCTCTTCGTAATACGCATTCTTCAAGAGAAGATGGATTGCCGGGCATAGGCAAGCGGAAGCGACGCCGTTCTTCGGACGGCTATGCCGGCAACGAAAAGTAGAGTCAAAGCAAGACGAGAAAGCCCCCATGCCCCACCATCATCTGCAATCCAGCCCCGAAACCTGCCATTGGGGGTTTTTCGAGGCAAAGCTAAAACCCGTCCTCACCATCGCCAGCGGCGATGAGGTCACGGTCGACACCATCAGCGGCGGCCCGGAAATGATGCCGGACAGGAACCAATTTCACGTTCCCCCCGAACTCGCCGAAGTTCACGCCAAGAACGAGCGGATGCTGCCGGGACACATCCTGACCGGCCCGATCGCGGTTGAGGGCGCCCTGCCCGGCGACGTGCTGGAAATCGAGATCCTCGACATCCAGCTCAGGCAGGACTGGGGCTGGAACATGATCAAGCCGCTGGCCGGCACCCTGCCCGACGATTTTCACGAGACCCGGCTGCTCAATATTCCGCTCGACCAAAAACGCATGGTCGGCCGGATGCCATGGGGCCTCGATCTGCCGCTCAAACCGTTCTTCGGGGTGATGGGCGTGGCGCCGCCGCCGGCCTGGGGCCGCATCTCTTCGCTGATTCCGCGCGCGATGGGCGGCAATCTCGACAACAAGGAACTGGTCCCCGGCGCCAAACTCTATCTGCCGGTATTCGTGCCGGGCGCACTGTTCTCCTGCGGCGACGGCCATGGCGTGCAGGGCGACGGCGAGGTCTGCGTCACCGCGATCGAGACCGCGCTGCAGGGCCGTTTCAGGCTGACGCTGCGCAAGGATCTGCGCTTCGACTATCCCCGCGCCGAGACGCCGACGCATTACATGACGATGGCGATGGATCCCGACCTCGATCAATGCGTGGTGCGGGCGCTGCGCGACATGATCGTGCTGTTGGGCGAAAAGCGCAATCTGTCGCGCGAGGACGCCTACACGCTTTGCAGCCTCGCCGCCGACCTGCGGGTGACGCAGACGGTCAATGGCTCCAAGGGCATTCACTGCATGATCGAGAAGGCGATCGTGCACGGGTAAATATTGCCCCAACAAAGGTTGTCGTCCCCCGCGCATGCGGGGGATCCAGTACGCCGCGGCTTCTCGACTCCATCACTGGCGTCTCTGGAATACTGGGCGGATTCGCCCGGTCAAGCCGGGCGACGACAACGGTGTATGTCACCCCAGCCGCCAGCCGACCTCTTCCGCAAAGCTCTGATAAAACTCCGGCGTGTAGGCCTCTTCCGGCGTCTTGCGCACGCGCTCGTCGAGCGCGTGGGCGTCGTCGCCGACCAGGATGCGCCAGCGGCCGGCCTTGACGCCGTCGAGGATGATTTTGGCCGCCTGCGCCGCCGTGGTCGGGGCCTCCTCGCGGAAGGCGCGCGCGCGATCCATCGCGATCTTCTGGACGTCGTCGTCCGACATCGCCTCGGTGTCGATGCCCATGGCCTTGAGGCGCACACGCGCCGACAACAATTCGTTGGCGCTGAGAAGCTCGGATTCGGTGCCGCTCTGGATCTTGCGCGAATTGGACACGATCGAGGTGCCGATATGGCCGGGCATCACCACCGAGCACTTGATATGCGGCGCGTTCAGCCTGAGGTCGTTCATCAGCGCCTCGCTAAACCCCTTCACCGCAAACTTCGCGGCGCTGTAGGAGGTGTGAGCAACCCCCATTCCGACCGAGGCCCAGAAGCCGTTGACGCTGGAAGTGTTGACGATATGGCCCTCGTCGGCCTTCATCAGCATCGGCAGGAAGGTGCGGACGCCGAGATAGACCCCGCCCCAGCAGATGTTGAAGGTCCTCTCCCACTGCTCCCGCGTGTTGGTGAACAGGCTGCCGCCGCCGCCGATGCCGGCATTGTTGAACAATAGATGGATTTTGTCGGTGGCCTGCTGCTCGGCCAGTTCGTCGCGGAAGCGCGTCAGCTGGTCCTCGATCGAGACGTCGGCGATATGGGTGGTGATGCGCAGGCCCTGCGGCAGTTTTTCGACCTCGCACAGCCGCTTCGTCTCCGCCATCGCCTCGGCCGAGACGTCGCAGATCGCGACGTTGCAGCCTTCCGCGACGAGCTGCCGCGCCAGTTCGCGGCCCATGCCCGTGCCGCCTCCGGTGATGACGGCAATTTTTCCGGCAAAGTCTTTCATGGGGGGCGCTGACCTTTCGATTGCGGGCTTGTGAGATTTTGAATCCGACGCTTCCGGTATAGTCGCACCAATACTTGCCGGTCAAACAGTGCTGGCATCCCGATTTGCATGAATCGGAGCGGATGGACCGGGGTTGCGAATGGAAATTCCTTAACCAATGGGGTGCAGAGTTATCGGCATAGGCGAGATCAAGATGAATTTTGAAAACGGAACTATTGACAGTATCCGGTCGACCAGCCAGCGCAGCCTGGCCGGATATTGGGCGAAGCTCGCGCTCGCTGAAAGTGGCTTGCCGCCCTTCGATCAATTTGCGCCCGGCCCGGGAATTCACGATCCGAAATACATCGCCGTGTGGAAAGTCGAAGCCGGCAAGGACCAGCTGGATTTTCGCGCATTGTACCGCGGATCGTTCATCGACGAAGCCGTCAAGGACCCGTGGGTCGGAAAGACCCTCTCCGAGGTCGCTCCGCCAGTCCTGAGAATCCCCATCATCGCGGCGTCGGCCCACTGCGCCAGCAGCGGATGCGCCATCTACACCGTTCTTCGAACCTGCGACGGCGCCGGATCGCCGGTCGATCTCGAGCGCTTGCTGCTGCCCTTCGGCACCCGCGGCCGGGTTCGGGTGATCGTCGCTTCGCTGCAACTGGTCAGCCTCGAAGGCAAGGTCGAACGCCGCAAGGCCGTCGAAAGTTTTGAAATGCAAACGGACGTCGTGCTGTCGTTCAGGATATCGGCCAACAGCTTCATGGAATCGCGACCGAAAAAGGCTGCTCCTGTTCCAGCCTGAACAACAAACAGCCGCGTCAGAGCAGCTGTCGCGCCAGTTCCCTGAACACCAGCTGATTGCCTTCGGCCGAAAAGTGATCGTCGCCGACGATATAGAAGCGCTCGTACCATTTCCTGTCGGCTGCGCTGGCGGCGAACAGCACCGGATACAGATTGATGAACGCCTTGCAGCGGCCCTCGCAGAACTCGCGCCAGAGCGAGACCTGCCTGCTGTCGCGGTCGCCCTGCGCGACCTGCTGCGCCCAGGGGTAGACCACGATGGTCAGCGGAATGTTCTTGGAGGCCAGCAGGTCGGACAGCGCCCGCATGTTCTGCAGCGACCGCGCGATGCCGCCCTCGACGCCGATCGGCTTGTAAACGCTGGTCATGTCCAGTCCGGGAAACGTCCAGCCGATGCGGCCGCGATCCGTGTTGAGCGACGCTCGGCGGTTGCCGACGACCGACTGTGTCGCCCGCTTGATGGTGATGCGCAGCCGATTGGTCACCACGAAACGGTCGATCAGGAAATTGCCCGGCTTCGGCAAGGCAGTCGCCGGTTGCATCGATCCTTCGCCCGGAGTGCAGTGCGCGCGGTACTTGGGATCGTCGTCGATGCAGAAATAAAAATTCGCTTCGTCCGTCACGTCGGAAGTGTCGGAAAACACCACGACCTCGTCGAACTGCAATCCGAGTTCGAGCAGGTATTTTATCTTCTTGTAGTAGATGACAGGTGAATACGATGCGACGCCGGCGTTGAGAAACTCGATCTTGTCGTTGCGCTGCTGGCCGGCGCGCTGCAACAGGCCGGCGAAGGAATCCTCATAACTCATGCCGATGCCCTCGGCGAAGGAATCGCCGATCAGCAGGACGCGGCGCGACGCCGGTTTGAGCGGGACGGTCCGGGTCGACGCATCCTTGAAGCCGAGGCTGTTGGTGACCAGCCGGTAGCGCAATTCGCCCCAGATATCGTGGCCGTCGAAACCGGCGGCCAACCCGTGGTCATAGACGGGATTGGCGATCCGGACCGGACGCTGGGCTTCCTCGCCCCGGGTCAGGCTCGACCATGCAAAATCGAACGCCAGAAACAGCGCCAGGCAATAGGCCGAGGTACCGGCGAAGACCAGCGCCAACCGCAGGCTGAACCGGGCCGACAGCCTGCCTGGCGGCGGCCTGGAAGCTGGAGTGTCGGACATATCTGGGCAACTCATTATCGAAAGGGGCGCTTTTCCGGCTTTCCGGAACCGACTGCAAGGCATAAAAGCTCCCCGAGCGGAAGAATGGGCGATCCCCTGAAGCCGCATGGCACTGGTGACAGCTCTTTTCTGGTGAAGTACTGGGAATGACGGACGGCCCCGCTCGACCGAAGATGATACAGACGACCCACGAGGCGTTTTCCCGCGACGAACCGGTCGTGGCGGGTTCCGATCGCGCATTCGGCCTGGTGATGGCGGCGGCGTTCGGGATTCTGACCCTGCTGAACGGCTGGCATGACGGGCGGATATGGCCCTGGACCGGCGGCGTGGCGGCGCTGTTCCTGGCCGTGGCCCTGCTCCGCCCCGCTCTGCTCAACCGGCTGAACCGGCTCTGGCTGAAATTCGGCCTGCTGCTGCACAGCGTGGTCAATCCGGTGGTGATGGCGCTGCTGTTCTACGGCACGGTATTGCCGACCGGCCTGGTGATGCGCGCGCTGGGCAAGGATCTGCTGCGGCTGAAGCGGCAGCCGGACGCGGAAAGCTACTGGATCGCGCGGGCGCCTCCGGGACCTGCGCCCGAGACCATGAAGGATCAGTTCTAGATGGCTTTTCTCGCTGAGCTCTGGCGTTTCATGCGTGCCCGGAAGAAATTCTGGCTGCTGCCGATCCTGATCATGATGGTGGTGTTCGGCGGCCTGGTGGTGCTGACCAAGGGCTCCGCGATCGCGCCGTTCATCTACACGCTGTTCTAGCCGACGCGATGCGCATTCTCGGGATTTCCGCCTTCTACCACGACAGCGCCGCGGCATTGATCGAGGACGGCCGCATCGTCGCCGCCGCCCAGGAGGAGCGTTTCACCCGGCGCAAGCATGATCCGGCCTTCCCGCACCACGCCATCGCGTATTGCCTCGAGGAAGCCGGCATCACCGCCGACGGGCTCGATCACGTGGTGTTCTACGACAAGCCGTTCCTCAAATTCGAGCGGCTGCTGGAGACCTACATCGCGATGGCGCCGCGCGGCTTTCGCTCGTTCAAGATGTCGATCCCGCTGTGGCTGAAGGAAAAGCTGTTCCAGAAAAGCCTGCTGCGCGACGAGATCGGCAAATTCTCGGAAAATTTCGACATCAGCCGGCTGCTGTTCTGCGAGCACCATCTGAGCCACGCGGCGTCGGCGTTCTACCCCTCACCTTTCGACAACGCCGCGGTGCTGACCATGGACGGCGTCGGCGAATGGGCGACCACGTCGGCGGCGCTTGGCAACGGCAACCGGCTCGAGATCTTCCAGGAGATCCATTTTCCGCATTCGCTCGGCCTGCTCTATTCGGCCGCGGCCTATTACACCGGCTTCAAGGTCAACTCCGGCGAATACAAGGTGATGGGGCTGGCGCCCTACGGCGAGCCGCGCTTTGCAAAACTCATCCTCGATCACCTGATCGATCTGAAGCCGGACGGCTCGTTCCGGCTCGACATGTCCTACTTCGACTATTGCACCGGCTTCACGATGACCAACGACCGGTTCGCCAGACTGTTCGGCGAACCCGTGCGCAGCCCGGATCAGCTGCTGACGTCGTTTCACATGGACGTCGCAGCCTCGATCCAGGCGGTGCTGGATGAAGCCGTGCTGCGGCTGACGCGCAGCCTCGCCAAACAGACCGGTTCGAAAAACCTGTGCCTCGCCGGCGGCGTGGCGCTGAACTGTGTCGCCAACGGCAAGGTGTTGCGCGACGGCCATTTTGAAAACATCTGGATCCAGCCGGCGGCCGGCGACGCCGGCGGCGCGGTGGGATCGGCGCTGGCGGCCTGTCATATCTTCAAGGGCCAGCCGCGCCGGAGCAACGGCGCCGATGGCATGGCCGGCTCCTATCTCGGCCCGCATTTTGCGCAAGAAGAGATCGAACGGCAATTGACGGCGGCGGGCGCGATATTCGCCGTGCTCGATGAAGCCGCGATGCTGGAGACAACGGCGCTGGCGCTGGCAAGCGAAAAAGCCGTCGGCTGGTTTCAGGGCCGCATGGAATTCGGCCCGCGCTCGCTCGGCGCGCGCTCGATCCTCGGCGATCCCCGCTCGCCCGCGATGCAAAAAAACCTCAACCTCAAGGTCAAATACCGGGAAAGTTTTCGCCCCTTCGCGCCGGCTGTGCTGCGCGAGGATGTCCAGGACTGGTTCGACCTCAAATCCGACAGCCCCTACATGCTCGTCGTCGCCGACGTCAAACGGGAAAAGCATCGCCAGATGACATCAGCCGAACAGGCCCTGTTCGGCATTGAAAAACTCAACGTGGCGCGTTCGGAAATCCCCGCGGTGACCCACGTCGATTATTCCGCGCGGATCCAGACCGTGCACCGCGACACCAATCCGCTGTTCCATGCACTGCTCAGCCGCTTCAAGGCGAAGACCGGCTGCCCCGTGCTGGTCAACACCTCCTTCAACGTCCGCGGCGAGCCGATCGTGTGCACGCCCGACGACGCCTTCCGCTGCTTCATGGGCAACGAACTCGATCTGCTGGTGGTCGGCAATTGCGTGCTGCGGAAGGACGAGCAGGATGCGGGACTGAAGGTGGACTACAGCCTGGCGTTCGAGGCGGATTGATGCACG
>CALROE020000091.1:0-8593 GCA_943369715.1 Bradyrhizobium ivorense | reverse complement strand
CCCCCGGCCATGACGAGAACGGGTGGAGGGTCGAGGAATCTCCCGCCCGCCGCTTTCTCATGGCATAACCGGCACCATCGGGCCGTCACAAGGGATTCGCATGCGCAAGCTTCTACTGGCCGTTTCGTTCTGTACTGTCCTCGCCACGCCGTCCTACGCCGCCCGCTGCGGTGGCGATTTCAACACCTTCGTCGCGGCGATGTCGGCGGAAGCGCAGGCGGCGGGGGTTTCGCCGGCGGTGATTTCGCAGGCGCTTGCAGGTGTGACGCAGGACCCGGCGGTGCTGGCCTTTGACCGCCGCCAGCGCGGCACGTTCAATAAAACCTTCGAGCAATATATCTCGACCCGGGTCGGGCCCGGACGCATCAACATCGGCCGGCAGATGCTGCAGCGTCACGCCGCGCTGCTGGCGCGGATCGAGAAGCGTTTTGGCGTGCCGCCGCACATCATCGTCGCGATCTGGGGGCTGGAATCCGATTACGGCAAGGGCGACGTCGGCAAGATGCCGGTGGTCCGCACGCTGGCCACCATGGCGCATGATTGCCGCCGCACCGAATTGTTCCAGGGCGAACTGCTGGCGGCGCTGAAGATCGTTCAGCGCGGCGATCTGCCCCTGAAGGACATGATCGGCGCATTCGCCGGCGAAATCGGCCAGACGCAATTTTTGCCGTCGTCCTACCTCAAATACGGCGTCGATTTCGACGGCAACGGCCATGTCGACCTGCGCCACAGCATCCCCGACGTGCTCGCCTCCACCGCCAACCTGCTGCACGTTTCCGGTTTCAAGAACGGCCAGCCCTACAGCGAGGGCACGCCGAATTTCGAAGCGATGCGCGAGTGGAACCGGGCCACGATCTATCGCAAGACCATCGGGTATTTCGCGGATCAACTGGTGGGGCGGTAACGGGCGCGGAATTTGTAGGGTGGGCAAAGGCGCTTTTCGCGCCGTGCCCACCATCGTGGCCCAGCGCAAGGGATGGTGGGCACGCTTCGCTTTGCCCACCCTACGCAGCAACGCCGCAAACCTACTTCCCCGCCTTCGCCATCTTCTCGATCTTGCGCGCCAGCACCGCCCAATAGGTGCCGGGGCGAAAGCGCTGCAGCAGGTCCATGGTGCGGGCATCGTTGCCGATCAGGATGCGCGGCTGGTTCTTCTCGATGCCGACGATGATCCGCAAAGCTGCTGCGGCCGGCGTGGTTTTCGCCACCGCATCGAACCGCTCGATCGACTGCGCCCGGCGGGCATTGTCGGTCATGCCAATGCCGGGGCGGGAGTTGCGGGCGATGTTGGTGGCGACGCCGCCGGGATGCACCACCGAGAGGCGCACCGCGCTGTTCGCCATCGTCAGCTCGTGCCGCAGGCTTTCCGAAAAGCCGCGCACCGCGAATTTCGCCGCGCTGTAGGCGGTCTGGCCGGGCGGTGCGATAATGCCGAAGATCGAGGAGAGGTTGACGATGTGCGCCTCCGGCTTTTTCGACAGATGCGGCAGGAAGGCGCGGGTGCCGTGCACCACGCCCCAGAAATTGATGTTGAAGAGCCATTCCATCTGCGTCTGGTCGACTTCGTCGAACATCCCCATCAGCGCCACGCCGGCATTGTTGATGACGATGTTGAGGACCGGATGGGCCGCGATCGCCGCTTGCGCGAACGCTTCGATCTGCGCGGGTACGCCGACATCGACGGTATGCACCGTGACCTTGCGCTGGTGAGTCTTGGCGATCTCGGCGGCGAGCGTCGCAAGTCCCGCCTCGTCGCGGTCCGCCAGCGCGAGATCGCAGCCGCGCGCGGCCAGCTCGAGCGCCAGCGCCCGGCCGATGCCACTGGCGGCGCCGGTGATGGCCGCCGCACTTCCGGGAATCGCAGTCATCAGATGTCACTCCGGGCGAGGAAAAATTGCCGGTCAACCCTTATCCGGCTGGCGGATTTTGGCAACCGGATGGGCGCATCGGCTTCCTCGGCCGCCGTCAGCGTGATAAGGCAAAACCATGTCGTGGTCCTTCCTGCTGACGTCGCTGATCGTGGTCGCCTCGCCCGGCACCGGCGTGCTCTATACGCTGGCGGCGGCGCTGACACGTGGCTCGCGGGCCAGCATCGCCGCGGCGTTCGGCTGCACGCTCGGCATCGTGCCGCACATGCTGGCCGCCATGCTCGGCCTCGCCGCGGTGCTGCACACCAGCGCGCTGGCGTTCGCGGTACTGAAATATTGCGGGGTGGCCTATCTGTTGTACATGGCCTGGCAGGCGCTGCGCGAGCAGGGCGCGCTGGCGGTCGATGCAAGGGCCGATGCAAGGCTGGACGGCCGTTCCAGCCGCCGTGTGGTCGTCGCCGGCATCCTGATCAACATCCTCAATCCGAAGCTGTCGATCTTCTTCCTCGCCTTCCTGCCGCAGTTCATCGCGGCCGACGAGGGTCATCCGCTGGGGCGGATGCTGGAATTGAGCATAGCCTTCATGGCGATGACGTTCGCGGTGTTCGCGCTCTACGGCCTGTTCGCGGCCTCGGTCCGCGACCGCATCGTGAGCCGGCCCAGGGTGATGAGCTGGCTGCGCCGCAGTTTTGCCGCCGGCTTTGCCGCGCTCGGCGCGAGGCTGGCGCTGGCGGAGCGGTAGACCAACAAAAAAGCGGACCCAAGGCCCGCCGCTGCAGCAAAAGTGTTTCGCCTGGGCTGGATGCCCGGGCGGAGCCGAGGCTCCCCCCGGGCACGAACGTTACTTCTTGGCCTTTTTCTTCTTTGCGACCTTCTTAGCCTTCTTAGCCTTCTTCGCTTTCTTAGCCATAGCATCCTCATTGGGTTTAATGGGTGGAAACGCGACACGAGGCTTGCTCGGGGAGGGCTTAGCCTCGCAACAGCCTCAATCGTCATCGGAACAGATTCGCGCCCGACTGCCCCGCGCCGTCACGCCGGTGTCATTATGTTATCCACAGCTGTTATGCGTTTTCGGGCACCTTTCATCCGCGCAATGCATTCCGCGCCGCCCCGTCGCGGTTAACAGCGCGCCAAAGCGAGCCGCGCAACTGCGTCGATCCGGGACAGGCTGATGGCGCGATGGCGCGATGGCGCAATCTTCATGATTTCAAAACCACGGTAGGGATTGCCTTTGCCGTGGTGAGGGTCCGTTAAGCGACACAGGCGCAATTTACCCGCAAGAACACGGGGACTTCGATGGGTGGGTTGTTGGATAACAGGGGAGACGGGACGATGCGCGTTCTGGCTTCGCGATGCTGAGCGTACCGACGCTGTGGACGGCGTTCATCATTAATTTTCTCGCGCTGGGCCTGATCTGGGCCTACGTCACCCGGTGTTATCCGAAATTCGCGGCGGCGCCTTTCTGGACGGCATCGGCGTTTGCCGCGGCCCTGGGCGCGTCGCTGGCCAGCCTGCGCATCCTGGTGGATTCGCTGCTGCCGCTTCTGGCCGGCGGCACCGTGCTGATCTTCGCCTCCTGCCTGGCCGCGATGGGCGTCAGGCGGTTCTACGACCGGCCGGTCGGCTGGCGCCAGACCGCGCTGATCACCGGACTGGGCACCGCGGGCATGACCTTCTTCGCCTTCGGCTATGACCACCAGCCGATCCGGATGTTCATCTATTCGGTCGCGCAGGTGCTGCCGTTCGCGCTGACCCTCAAACTGTTGCTGGCGCGAGAGAACGGACGGGTCAACGCCGGCGCCCGGCTCGCGGCCACCGTCGCCATTCTCATCATCGCCATCTATGTCATGCGCGTGCTCAGCAACGTGGCGCAGGTCGGCGGCGAGTTCTCATTCCTCCGTTTCACCCCGGTTCATTCGATTTCGATCCTGGTGCTGATGTTCCTGTCGATGTCGTGGAATTTCGGCTTCCTGCTGATGGCGATGGACCGGCTGCGCAACGAGGTCGCCGACCTCGCGCTGCTCGACGATCTCACCGGCGTCGGCAACCGGCGGCATCTGCTGCAGCGCCTGACCGAGGAATGCGCGCGCTCGGAACGCTCAGGCGAACCCTTCGCGCTGCTGGTGATCGACCTCGACGGCTTCAAGGCGATCAACGACACCCATGGCCACGCCGCGGGCGACGCCTGCCTGCAGCACTTCACCCTGATGGCGCAGACCCGGCTGCGGCCTGGCGACATGCTGGCGCGCACCGGCGGCGACGAGTTCTGCGTCGTGCTGCCGGCCTCGACGCTGCGGGAAGGGGCGATGATCGCGCGCCGCATCCTCGACGTCTGCCGCGAGGACGCGGAAGCCTGCGTCGGCGCCGATATCCCGATCTCGCTCTCGATCGGCGTCGCGCAATGGACCCGCGAGATGGGGGCATTCCCGGACCGGCTGATCGCCGCCGCCGACCATGCGCTCTACGCCGCCAAGAAGGACGGCAAGAACCGCCACGCGATTTACGATCCCGCCCCGCCGCTGGCGCCCGGGATCGATCCCGCGGCCATGCCGGAGCGAGCCCTGCGCAAGCTCGCGTGACATAGCGTTTTCAAGCGAAGTGGCCGCCGGTTCGCGCAAAGAAAACGCGTCAAGACAAAAGCGTGCTAGACATCACGCCATGAATCTTCGCCTGTTAGCGATGGCGCTGTGCGCCATCATGAGTGTGGCCCCGGCCAAAGCGCAAGCGCCCGACCTCGCGACCATCGCGCGCGCGGCGGGAACGCCGGATATTCCCGGCCTGAAGATGGTGTGGCTGGCGCCGTGGGGCGAGGTTGCAAGAGCGCATCCGTGGAAGAACATCATCGTGCACCAGACCGAGGGGCCGGCCGGTTCGGCGCGCGGCGGCGCGCTGCTACAATCGAAAAACCCGACACGGCGCGGCGTCACGGTCTGGGTCGAAACCGACGGCACGGTGTACTGGGCGGTGGCGGAGCATCTGGTGCCGACCCATGGCGACGGCGCCAACCGCAACGACAACAAGTACATCGACAACCGCCCGACCTTTCGCCAGGTGGTCGGCACCAATTCGATCGGGGTGGAATTCGCCGGCAATTATCCCGACGTGACGCGCGGCGCCACCGAGGCGCAGATCGCGGCGTGGCGGATCCTGCTCAAAGTGCTGCGGACACGCTACGGCATCCCGCTCGAGCGGGTCTATGCGCATAACTGGATCGACTACAAGGACGCGCGCTATTGCGAAGGCTGCGCGCTGGCGAAGCTGGCGAGGGAGTGGGGGGAGTAGGGTAACCGACCGACGCTGCGCGACACGATCTAGATTAACGGCGTGTTTTCGGCTATTATACTGTCCATGAAGACCCAGACGATCGAGATCGATGATGATACCGCGATGACGCTCAAGCAGCGGGCTCGGGAACGCGGCGTGACTGTACCCCAACTGGTGGCGGAATTGGTCACTCTCGATGTCGGCTCGGTCGATGCCGGGGCCTCCGACATTGCTGAACTGGATCGCCGTTGGAATGCGTTCGAAGCCCAGGGCTCCGTCGTCGCGGGCGATGATGTCGTGCGGTGGCTCGAGACTTGGGGCAAGCCGGCGTTCCGGAGCTGGCGCAATCGATGAAACTCGAATGGTCGGACGAGGCTATTGCCGACCTCGATCGATTTGCAGAGTTTCTCAATCGGGAGCACCCGACACTAGCTTCAATTGTCGCTAAGGAAATTGTCGACAAGGTGCAAGTGCTTTCGGCCCACCCGCAATTGGGAAGGCCGATTGCTGGCCGCAATGAATATCGCCAGCTTGTGTTGCAGGTCCTTGGCGCGG
The DNA here is from genome assembly GCA_943369715.1 of Bradyrhizobium ivorense. Classification (GTDB taxonomy): domain Bacteria; phylum Pseudomonadota; class Alphaproteobacteria; order Rhizobiales; family Xanthobacteraceae; genus Bradyrhizobium; species Bradyrhizobium ivorense_A. Next base: position 2,906 of record CALROE020000091.1, on the reverse strand, counting down.
CTTACGTGTTTCAATACCGTGTCGACGACAAACGTCTTGTGATGTTGCGAGTTTTTCACGCGCGCGAGGGGCGAAAATGAACTAGCGCCTCAAATAAGCGGCGCCATCCAGCGGATGATTTGTAGTGATAGAAGCGAGCCGCCGCGGCGTACTGGATCCCCGCCCCCGTGCGCAATTGCGCACTAGGCGGGGACGACAATCGAGGTTGTTGAAACACGGTGGGCAAAAAACAAAAAAGCCGGCGTTGCCGCCGGCTTTCCGTTTGGTTTCGACCGCGCGCTGATTAATGCGCGGCTTCCAGCGCGGCCTGTTCCTGCCGGGCGATGGTGCCCTTGACCGCCGACTGCACCTTCTCGAAGGCGCGGACTTCAATCTGCCGCACGCGTTCGCGCGACACGCCGAATTCGGTGGCGAGGTCTTCCAGCGTCATCGGGTCTTCCGCCAGGCGCCGCGCCTCGAAGATGCGACGTTCCCGGGGGTTGAGCACGCCGATGGCGCCCATCAGCGCCTGACGGCGATGATCGAACTCCTCGTGCTCGGCCATGATGGCTTCCTGGTTGGGCGAGTTATCGACCAGCCAGTCCTGCCATTCGCCGGCTTCGCCGTCGTCACGGATCGGCGCGTTGAGCGACGCATCGCCGCCGAGACGGCGGTTCATGTCGATCACGTCCTGGGCCGTGACGCCGAGGCGCTTGGCGATCAGCTTGACCTGGTCGGGGTGCAGATCACCCTCGTCCAGCGCGGAGATCTTGCTCTTCGCCTTGCGCAGGTTGAAGAACAGTTTCTTCTGGTTCGCGGTGGTGCCCATCTTCACGAGCGACCACGAACGCAGGATGTATTCCTGGATCGATGCCTTGATCCACCACATCGCGTAGGTGGCGAGCCGAAAACCCTTTTCGGGCTCGAACCGCTTCACCGCCTGCATCAGGCCGACATTGCCTTCCGAGACGACCTCGGAGATCGGCAGGCCGTAGCCGCGATAGCCCATGGCGATCTTGGCCACGAGCCGGAGATGGCTGGTGACAAGGTGATGTGCCGCGTCGCGATCGTCATGCTCGCGCCAACGCTTGGCGAACATGTATTCCTGCTGGGGTTCCAGCATCGGGAATTTGCGGATCTCGGCGAGGTACCGGGACAGGCCGGATTCTCCGTTGAGAACCGGCAAGGTAGCTGTACGGGCCATTTTAGCGCCCTCCAGTGGTTCAGGCCCCCGATAGCGGCGGGCCCGGCAGACGAGCGCTGTGTTAAAGCCGCCCGGGCTGCGATGTTCCGCGTTGGATATTCAACGCAGGTGCAACATACACTAAATCGCGGCATTTAGGGAAGGATTGCTGACGTCACGTCCGCGTGTGGCAGGCATAACCTGTTGGTATAACAGCGCTTTATCAGGCGGCCTGCGTCATAGCGCCGCTCGCAGGGCGTTTTGCAGGAGAGCCAAATCCTCCGGCAGGGCGCTTTCCCAGTGCAAAATTTCCCCGGTTTGGGGGTGCTCGAGCGCCAGAAGGTATGCGTGTAGCGCTTGCCGGCCGAGGGCGGTCAACGCCGCCTGGCTCCGCGGACCGAGGTGGCTGGACTTGGTCTTGAAGTGGGGACCATAGACCGCATCGCCCAGCAGCGGATGGCCGATATGGGCCAGATGCACCCGGATCTGATGGGTCCGGCCGGTCTCGAGCTGGCAGGCCAGCAGGGCTGCGACCGGTTTGCCGTCGCGCCCGTTGAAGGTTTCGAGGATTTCCCAGTGCGTGATGGCCTCGCGGCCGCTATCGCGCACCGCCATCTTCTCCCGGGCAAAGGGATGCCGGTCGATCGGCGCATGGACGGTGCCGCGCAGCCGGTTCGGCACGCCCCAGACCAGCGCCAGATAGCCGCGCCGCATCTCGTTGGTGCGGCCGTGGTCGGCGAATTGCTCGGTCAGCGATTTATGCGCGCGGTCGTTCTTGGCCACCACCATCAGCCCGGTGGTGTCCTTGTCGAGCCGGTGCACGATACCCGGCCGTTTGACGCCGCCGATGCCGGAAAGGCTGGCGCCGCAATGGGCAATCAGGGCGTTGACCAGGGTGCCGGTCTCGTGGCCCGCGGCCGGATGCACCACCAGCCCCTTGGGCTTGTTGATGACGATGATGTCGTCGTCCTCGTGGACGATATCGAGCGCGATATCCTCGCCCGTGGGCTCGGCGGCGACCGCCTCCGGCACGTCGATTGTGATCGTATCGCCGGCGGACACATGATAAGCGGGGTCGCGGACGGGGGCGTTTTTGAGGGTGACGGCGTCAGCTAGAATCAGCGCCTTCAGCCGCGAGCGCGACAATTGCGGCAGCCTGACCGCGAGCACGCGGTCGAGCCGGACCGAACCCTCGTCGCCGGCGACGATGACCTCCAGCAACTGACCGCTATTCGACGCCGAACCGTGTTCCATTGTTCCCTTGAGAGCCTTGTAATGAAGAGCCTTGCATGACCGAAGAAGCCGCGCCGCCCGAACCGACACCCGAACAGGCCGCGCTGTTCGCGCGGGTGCGGCGGCTGATGCTGATTGCGGGGCTTACCACGGCCCTGGCCGTCGGCGCCGTCCTGATCGCCATCGGCTACCGCCTTTTTCGGTCAGAGGGAAGCGTTGTCGCCACCGACACCACCTCGATGCTGCCGAAAGGCGCCCGGATCGTCTCAACCGGCATCGCCGGCGACCGCCTGGTGGTGACGCTGGATGTCGGCGGCGTCACCGAAATCCGCACTTTCGACGCGAAGACGCTGAAGCCGGCCGGAAAGCTGAAATTCGTCAACGAGCCGTAGAAGGCGCCGTCATGGCCGGGCATAGCCGTCCGAAGGACGGCGTCGCTTGCGCTCGCCTATGCCCGGCCATCCACGCCCTTTGTGCCTGGATCGTCCGAAGACGTGGATGCCCGGGACAG